>SABV01000082.1 GCA_009928855.1 Erysipelotrichia bacterium
GCAATATGGACACAGGGACTTGGCGCTTCAGAAGAGCTGATTTCGGCAATAAGAGGTCCAAATGTTGATGCCAGATACTGGTCTGTCAAGCTTCTTGGGCAATCCAGAGAACCAAAAATCTTTGAAGAAATTGTCAGATGCCTTCAGGATGCACAGTTTTCAGTACGTTCGGCCGCCTGTCAGGCGCTTGGTTCGCTTGGCGACAAACGCGCTCTTGCTCCGTTGATGACACTTCTCAGCGACGAATCTGAAGAAGTCAGAACCGCTGCAATCCTTGCCTTGAGCCAGATCGGCGAAAGAGACGACGCACCTGCCAAATCAGCATTGCCAGCGCACATACGCAGCGAAAACATGCTTCCATGCACACATTGCGGAAAACCGGTGGGGCGCAACTTTACCTTCTGCCCCTTCTGCCTCAGCCACC
Source organism: Erysipelotrichia bacterium (assembly GCA_009928855.1). GTDB lineage: Bacteria > Muiribacteriota > Ozemobacteria > Ozemobacterales > Ozemobacteraceae > Rifleibacterium. Next base: position 425 of record SABV01000082.1, read on the forward strand.
TTCGTCATTCATGTCGTAATTGTGGAAGAATGATCGAAGCAGGCTGGAAAGGCTGCCCTGACTGTGGAGCCCATCTCTGAACGATAATTTATAAGGAAGGCCGTAATGAGCCAGAACAAAGCATCAGCACGTGACAAAAGCGTCGCTATGTTCTTGTTTCTGGCTTGTTTTATTTTTGTTGCCTTCAGCTCTCTTGCGGAGATGTCTGAAGAGCCCGCGACAATAAAAATAGGTGTTCTGAAAAACGACAGCATCGGAGGCTGGAACTATGAATGGCAGGAAACAGTCGATTTTTTAAACGCCGAGATACCCGACCTTCGTTTTGAAACAAGCGTGATGGGCTGGAGCGACTTAAAAAAGGCCTCCGAAGACAATTCGGTCGAGTTCATAATTGCCAGCCCGATTTTTAATATTGAAGCCGGCGCAAATGGCCAGCTTACCGTAATGGCGACGGTAAAACGTGGTAACGAAAAAGTAGAAGGTTTTAACAGCCTTTTTGGTTCGGTCATTTTCTGGCGAGCCAGCGACAAGACCATTAAATCGGTATGGGATATCAGAAACAGGGATCTTGCCGCCGGACCGATCAAATCAATAGGCGGATGGCTGGCCCCGGCACGTGAATTTGCCGAAAAAGGCATAGATCTTCGCAAGGCCTGTAAAACGGTCACGCATTTCAACAACACAGAAAAGGTTCTCGCTGAAGTTCTTTCCCAAAAGGCTGATTTTGGCATATGCCGAACATCCAGCCTTGAACTGCTTGCCGGGCAGGGCAAATTCAATCTTGCAGACATCAGATTCAGCCATGAACTTTATCCATCCGCAGAAAAACTACCATTCATCTGTTCGACCAGGCTTTACCCCGAATGGTCGTTTATGCGATCAGAGCACGCCAACGATCATCTTGTGGCAAAGGTAAGTCTGGCACTTCTGAAAATGTCTAATACCGAGTTTCCCCAAAAAATAACCTGGGAAACCTCGGCTAATTATTCACAGGTTCATTCATTGATGCAAATCATGAATCTGGAGCCATATAACGTCGATAACTCCATTTTTATATCATTGATCAAAAAATTCAGAAACTGGCTTTCAATACTTCTTACCACCATGGTATTTCTGGGTCTGATAATATTCTACCTGCTGGCCCTAAACAAGCGACTGCGAAACGTCACCCTCGAACTGGCAAACCAGAAATCTTTTTTAAAGCATCTTATTGACTCGATACCAGATTTGATATTCGTCAAAGATTTCGAAGGCCGATATATGCTTTGCAATAAATCTTTTGCCGAGGCCTTCGCCTGCGATCCCGATAAAATCACCGAAAAAACAGATTCTGACATATTTCCAGCCCCGGAAATACTCCAAAATATTCCTCATGTAGAAGAAAAAGCCATCGGAAGCACTTACAAATACATGGGAGAAGTGGAGCTAGCAAACTCGGTCACCATTTTTGGAGAAATCATTACACTGACCTGTCAACACGATAAAAGCACCCCAAGAATGATTGGCATCATACGTGACATATCTGCAAACCACAGATCAGCTCAGATGCAGCAGCAAAAAGAAAAACTAATTTCTGGCATAGCCGAAGCAGCTCATCTTATAGTTGGCTCTGAAACCTCTGTTGAAGAATCGATGCCTGAAGCTCTCAATGCAATTGCTCTAGCTGTCGGTGCCGATCGTATCGGCCTGATAAAAAGGAATGAAAAAGCTGCCGCAGAAGTTCCTATTTCTGGCTCATATCAGTGCTTTTCCTGTCGCTGTTCACTGCAAAATCAGTGCCATCCACAAACTATCAAGCTGATGGCCTCTATAATTGCCGACAGTTACTCCAAACTTCTCTCAGGCAGCGGAATAGGGCGTAGAATAAGCGAGTTTTCAGGAGAAATTCAGGACAAATTACACGCTGTCGGAATCAAATCACTGCTGATAGTGCCCGTGTTCGTTCATAAAAAGTTCTGGGGATGCCTGGAAGTTCATATTTTAAAAACGGAACGCAAGTGGTTTGACTTTGAAATATCTGCACTGGAGCTGGCTGCCGACATTTTCGGCTCAATGATTGAGCGCAGCACCGATTTTAAGCAACTGCTCGACTATAGAGACCGCCTTAAACTGGCGCTTGATTCTGCCGGTCTGTATTTGTGGGAATACAACTTTGAGACTTCTCAGAATCACACTCCTGACGATCTTTACCGCAATCTTGGCTACTTTGAACGCAAAGAAATAGAAGAGCGCCGAAAACTTGGATTTGAAATTATCCATTCAGACGACCTACACCTGATAAGAAACATAGCCGAAGCAGAAAGTTGCCAATTTGAAGTAAGGCTCAAAAGCCACAGTGGAAAATTTTTATGGCATTCATTTATCGGCCGCAACTATTTTGGCAGCAATCGCAGCCACATCAGAATCATTGGCTTTTTTAGAAACACCTCCATGGAGCACGAACGCGACATGGCCCTGAGAATGGAAGAAGGGCGAAATATCCACGCTCTTACAGCTGCTCACGCCGCCAGCTGGGAGTATGTGCCAGAAGAACGCCGTTTTTACTGGTCAAACCATATAAAAAACCTGCTGGGCTACAACCCTGAAATTTTTTCTCCGAACATACAGTCTGTCTATCAGGTAATTCATCCTGACGATCTGCACATGGCCAAAAACATAGTGCGAAAATTTCTGGTATCGGGCAAAGAACTGCGTTTCGACTGTCGCCTGCGGCGTTTTGACGGAACCTATTCATGGTTTACCAACATCGGAACCCAGGTAAAAGACCCGGAGTTGTCTGATTATCGCTATTATGGCATCATCATCGACATTTCAGAAAACAAGGCTCTGCAACAAAACCTTCTTGAGGCCAGAAATAAGGCCGAAGAAATGGCCAAGCGTGCGCAACAGGCCAGCCAGGCTAAAACCGAGTTTCTGGCCAACATGTCTCACGAAATCAGAACTCCCATGAATGGCATTCTCGGCATGCTCGAACTGCTGCTTGCAACCAATCTTGATAACCGCCAGAAAGAATTCGCCGACCTGATTCATCGTTCATCTCACTCTTTGCTCGGAATTCTAAATGCAATCCTGGATCTTTCAAAAATTGAAGCTGGCAAATTCGTGCTTGAACCGGTAAACATAAATCTGCGAAAAGTTCTTGAAGAAGCGATGGGCCTCATGCAACCGCTGGCCGAGAAAAAAAAGATCGAACTCATTCTCAAGTATCCGTCAACAGTGCCTGAGCATGTAATAGCCGATGGTGGCAGACTGCGCCAGATTCTGTTAAACCTTCTGAACAACGCGGTCAAATTTACCGAAGAAGGCTTTGTATGCCTCGAAACAGAAGCAATCCTGTGCGAAGATAACACTTCGGGCATGTTCTTATTTAAGATCAAAGACACCGGAATTGGCATGAGCATGGAACAGCAAAGAATCGTCTTTGAAAAATTCAGCCAGGCCGACTCATCGATTACACGCCGCTTTGGCGGCACCGGGCTAGGTCTGACAATATGTCAGGAATTGATCAACCTGATGAACGGTGAAATCACTATTGAAAGTGCCATGGGGCTTGGCACAAAGGTTCGCTTTAACCTCAAACTACCGCTTTGCAACCAGCTTAAAAATATGCCGGTAACTTTTCCTGAAAATATCAAAATTTTAATAGCAGGCACCAACAAACCGGTAATTGACTCTGTCGCAGAAATAATAAGTTCCTGGAATCTTGGCTGCACAAAGCTGAACATCAATGAACTGCCCGATTCCATAGCAGAACACACACAATACGAAACATTGCTGATAGCCGTTATCGATATACCAGTGGGTGAAAATTTCGCAGATGCAATCGACTGCTCAAGACAACAGGGCCTCGATGGCTGCATACTGCTCATGAACCCACGTCAGATCGCTTCTGCAAGCACAAGTCAGGATCTTTCACTCACATCGCTCGTCAGCAAGCCAATCACTACTTCAAAACTTTACAATGCCGTGCTCGAGATAGTTAACAGGCCAGGGCGCAGAGTATATGAGCAATCGAATATAACGGGTAAAAAACTGAGTGCGCGTCATAGTGTTTTTGTACCTTCGTTCCCCCTTACCACTCTGGTAGTCGAAGATAACGAGATAAACCAGGAGGTTGCCCGTGGAATTCTCGAAATGTTTGGCTGCAACGTCACCGTAGCCTCCTCTGGAAACGAAGCTCTTGAGCAACTGAGCGAAAAGACTTTTGACGCAGTCTTTCTTGACTGCCAGATGCCCGAAATGGACGGTTTTGAAGTAGTTAAAAGAATCCGCACTATCGATGCTCTTAAAGATATTCCGGTTATAGCCATGACCGCCCATTCAATGACCGGAGACCGTGAAAAATGTCTGGACGCGGGCATGGATGACTATCTAGCCAAACCCGTAAGCCCCGATCTTCTGCTGCAAATCTTAAAAAGACTAGTCGATAAAACGCCTGTAAACAATAACCAGCCGCCCCCCCCAACCAATACTCCGACAAATAAAAGCGACGAAATTATCGACAAAGAGAGAATTTTGCGCATTTTCTCACACAAACCAGCTGCCCTGGCTAAAATCGCAAATGCTACCCGCGACAACTTTTATAAACAATTGACTGAACTTGGCAATAATATTGACAGCGAAAACTTTACCGCCTGCCAAAAAAACGCTCACACCATCAAAGGCTCTGCCGCTAACCTTGGCGGAAACCTGGTTGCTGAGACAGCTCATAAAATTGAAAAGGCGGCGGCAGAAAATAACAAAGCGCTGATTGCCACCCTTAAAACAAGCCTGGAACACCAGTTTAAACTTTTCTACGATAAACTGACGCAAATATCCAATGAACTGAACAGGCAATAAAAAAGCGTCATGGCACAATTAATGCGCCATGACGCCCTTTATGCAAACAATTTTATTTGTGTTTTATTGCCTGACGCTGTTCCACTGCGGTCGGCGCTCTTTGAGACTCTGATTCGGCAATTTCAGCATCTGTCTTCATACGACCGAGGTATGAAGGCAATTCAACGCCTGCCATTCCGGCAATATCCTGGAGAGGTGGCAGAGCCTTGACAAAACTCGACACAAAATTTGAAGTCGATGAATTGCCGTTGTCACCGTTTGAATCCCAGACTGTGATTTTATCAATCTTGATGTTCTTGATAGCTTCAACCTGCTTTTCGACAATCGACTCGATTTTTTCGACCATAAGCAAGGTTGCCAGAGCCTTTGGATCATTGTTAACACTTTTGAGAAGTTCTGAATACCCCATAGCCTTGGCCTCCAGAACCTTTTTGACGCCTTCTGCTTCGGCTTCGTAATTTTTAAGAAGCGCGTCGGCATGCCCCTTAGCTTCGATGATGATTTTTCCGGCTTCTGCCTGGGCGTCGAGTTCGATTTTATGCTTCTCAATTTCTTTTTTAACAATTTCTTCGGCTGTCAAACGCTCAAGTTCTGCGCGGTACTGTGACTTTTGAATCTCGACCTGCGCTTCTCTCAAGGCTATTTCGGCTTTTTTGCGAGCTTCAGCCTCTTTTATAACCAGTTCAGAATTCGAAATTACGATCGAAGCCTTCGATTTGTTTTCGCCCTCAATCGCCTCGGCTTCTTTTTGCTGCACATAAATACGACGTTCAGCTTCTGCATTTTTTTCGCCCATTTCGGCGTCAGCAAGATTCTTGGCTACCTGAACAGTCTTTTCGCTGTTGGCAACGGCTTCGCCGATGACAGCCAGAGATTCCTGTTTCTGAACAAAAATGCGTCGGTCAGCCTCAGCCTCTTTTTCGCCCTTGTCTGCTTCAGCAAGGTTTTTGGCCACCTGAATAGCACGCTCTCTATTGGCTGCAGATTCACCGATCGCACCTACCTGCTGTTGTTGTGCCACATCGACCTTGGCTTTGTTGATAGCTTCTGAAGCTGCCTTTTTACCGATACTTTCGATGTAATTAGAACCGTCTGTGATGTCAGTTATGTTGACGTTGATGAGATAAAGCCCTATTTTATTGAGTTCTGGCTCAACATTCTTACGAACAGACTCAAGAAAACTTTCGCGATCCTGATTGATCTGCTCAATCGTCAGAGATGCAACGGTAAGACGAAGCTGACCAAAAATGATTTCCTGAGCCATATTTTCCATCTGCGATGCCGAAAGCCCAAGCAGGCGCTCAGCCGCATTATTCATTATCTTCGGGTCAGTGCTGATACCAACGGTAAACGTCGACGGCACGTTAATGCGGATATTCTGAAGCGAAAGCGCGTTCTGCAGAGGAATGCTGATAGTCAACGGGGTCAGACTAAGATAAGCATAATCTTGAATCAATGGCCACACCAGTGTGCCGCCGCCATGTAAGCATTCTGCAGAGCGATTATCGGCCACCTTACCGTAAATAACCAGAATCTTGTCTGACGGGCACCTCTTATATCTGGTCGCCAGAAAAACAAATGTCGAAAAAATAACTGCAATAAATGCCGCAATACCTATTGGCCACATAATTTTCCCCCTTCTTCCCTTGTGTCTTTGTCAACTACCAGAACTCCGTTATCTTGAACCCAGACAACAGTTATCTGCTCACCGGTTTTAATTTCCTCTTTTTTTGAGGAAATTGCATCGTACATCCTCAGTCTGCCATCAACCTCAACCTGAACCTGCCCGGTGCCTTCAGCCGGAATCCGCAGATAAACAGACCCGCCGGAACCCAGAGCACGCCTGACACGAACCGTGCCATCAGACTTAAGAGACCCGGCAAACTTAAACATCTGAGCCAGGATCATTACTGTAACAAAACCGCCCAAGGCACCACCTATCGTAGCAACCCACCCTGGCAGCCCACTATCGCGTATAATGGCCAGACCGACCCAGCCAAACATCATAAAAAATGCAGTCAACCCCTGAACCGAAATAAAGTGAAAACTCACATCAGAATTATTGAGATTATGATGTTCACCGCTCGCATCGTCAGTAACAAGATCAGTATCAGTGCCAGCATCAGTGTCGATGCCATGTGAAATATCGTCGTGAACATCATCGGTAAGCTCGCAAGCATCGTGCCCACCAGCGTCAAGCTCACCGTCACCTCCGATCATACCGCTGAACATAAGCAGCATTCTGATAAAAAATACGACTGTGCCACTCAGGGCGCAGGCCAAGAAAAACTTTTCTAGAACGGTCATAGCCAGAATAAGATCTAACAAGTCCTGTTCCTCCTGATTTTTCCTTCTCGTAAAGATGATTTTACACTAGACTAAAGTTAATGTATAACAGTTTTCAGACTTTTTAAGAAAAGAGCACCAATATTGTTTAGATCCAACCGCACCCACAGAATCTCGTGGAAACCCTCAGACCTGCTGATGCTGCTGATACTCGTCGGAGCAGTCATGTCAATTCTCAACGTCTGGCCGGGCGGCATAAACGCCATGGTCGCGGCTACCGACAAAGAAAGTTTCGTATACGGCGATTTTCACGATTACTATTACCCCGCCGGCCGCATGATTCTTAAAGTCGCAAAACCCCTCGGCGGTTATTTTTACACACCTTCATTCGCGCTGTTACTACACTTTTTCACGCCCGAATCCTACGGCGATGCAATTATATTATGGGGTGTATTCCAGCACCTGTGGATAATTCTTTTGTTTATTATCCCAGGCATTTATCTAGCCGCCCGAAGCGGCAAAAAGCTTTATTTTTATCTGTACATCCTGCTAACGCTGCTTTGCTTTCCCCTCTACCACAATTTAAAATGGGGTCAGCTGAGCGTAATGATAGTCTTTTGCACTATATTTGCCCTGATTTTGCATGAACGCCGACAATATTGGCTGGCCGCCATCTCTCTGGCAACAGCAACTCTGGCGAAATATTACCCGGCAACCTTTATCATCTATTTTATCATCAGGCGCGACACCTCTTTTATCGGCAAATTCACGGTTGTTATGCTGATCATGGGCCTGCTTTTGCCCGCCACGGTATTCGGGTTCGCAACTACCGGCGAATTTTATCGTTTACTTCATGCAGAGCTCGATTATGCGCGCGACTGGGTTATCTATGACATGAACTCACAGTTTTTTCCGCACGTCGTATTACGCATGGCAGGGATGGAAGCGGAAGCAACTGCGCGAGGCATTCTGGCAATAGCAGGCATGCTTATATGCCTCATGGTTTTTTATAAAATTCATAAAGCCACAATGACCGGAAAAAATGATTCGATGTTTTCTGCCTCAGCTGTGTTTCTGCTTTTTCCATTGATGATAAATACATCCTGGCCTCATTATTTCGTATATATGCCATTCTGTATAACCCTGTTATTGCAAGAATGCCGCAACCGCAGACAAAAATGGATTCTCATGATAATCACAGCAATGCAAAGCCTGCTGATTTTTTCACTCACGGATTATCAGACCTTTTCAGGCTCAGGAACCCTGCTCGCGGCAAATATGCTGCTTTTATATCTCTGGTTTGATGCGCAAAAAACATCTCCGGGTTCTGGCTGTTATAACCAGAACCCGGAGGTGTCTTGTAAGTAAACTTAATATTCTATATCAGGGCAAAACTGACTCAGTTTTTGCAGCAATTGCCTTTTACAGTTCTCCAGTGACCCTTTACATGATTACCGTTCTTGTCGTAGTGACCTTTTACGAAGGTTTTGCATTTTTTGCCGGTTACGCCTTTTTTAACAGCTGTGCCTGCATCCATAACTTTGTTCTGAATTGCATCGTGAGCTTTGGTTCCAACTTTTTTGCCGGCTTCAAAGCCCTTTTTAAAAGACTGTTTTACTTTGTTGAAAAAGCAACCACCATTATGTCCATGGCCCTGATTGGCCTGACCTGCCTGGCTTGACTGACCAGACTGACCTGACTGACCTGACTGACCTGACTGGCTTGACTGGCCTGATTGGCTTGACTGACCTGACTGATTGGAGTTGCCGGCAAATGAAGGAACGGCAACAAGAGAGAGGGCCAGAACTGAACTAATGATTACTTTACGCATATTAAACACCTTCCTGATTTTTCTTATTAAAGTTATCGGTTTTGTTATCCTCGAACTTGACAGGTTTTAAAGCAAAAGTTGTGCCATATTATTAAAATAGGCGTACACTGGCTTTAAATCATAGCAAAGGGGATCAACAGTCGCAGGCAAAAGAATTCAACAATGCCGGATTTTCGGCAGCGGCCTGCTCAATTTTTGACAACTCGGCTACTATTTTCGATGCCCGATTGCCATAAACTCTATCTCATCGAGAAGAACCGGCCCCCGGTGCCAGCTGCCAGCCGTGCCGCCATAAATCTTATCAATCTTGAGACCCACGCGGCTTACCATTCTGACGAGTTCAGGGGGGGTGTAATAGCGTTCGATCCCCTCAACAACAACCTGCTGACCATCAACATCAACGCTGTTGACATTACAGGTAGTCAGAGTAAACAGATCAACATCGCCGGCAACCGCCTCAGCATCCGTGATTGAACGAATCAATCTGAAAGCATTGAGCACGGTAACCAGAAATGGCCGACCCGGCTCAAGCATATTCGCCATATTGGCAAATATTGCCATATCCTTGCTCCAGATATTGTCTTCATCGGCAAAGAGGCATAAAGCACCCTCGCAAAGCGAAATAACTGCGTCAAATTTCTTCCCGGCAACGTAATCTTGAGCCGGACATTCAACAAATTCAACATCAACAGCAGCCCGCACAGCATTTTTACGGGCAACCGCCAGCATGCCGGGCGAAATATCGACACCGGTAACTATGAAATCGCGCCGCGCAAGCTCTATAGCATGACGCCCGGTACCACAACCGATATCAAGAATACGGGCACCCGGCAAAAGTTGCAGCTCTTCAAGCAAAAAATCAACCTCAGCAACCGTATTGCGGGTAAAAATCTCGTTTTCGTAGACCGGCGCGATCGTGTCAAAAAAGTTTTTCCAGGCTTTGGGCATTTCGCTCACCTCGATATGGACTTTCGCAATTCTTCGAAGATCCGCATAAACTCTTCTTTAACCGACTTGCCGGCATCAAAATCAGGGCCTGGTAATTCGAGCTGGTTTTCTTCACAGATTTTTTTCATCATCTCGAGGTTTCTGCCGAGTTCTTCAACGCTTAAACCCGTCTTCAAACGCCTAAAGCTGCGGGTAACCTTCACTTCACCCTCGCCACCGGTCGATTCCGAATAACGTTCCATGATCATTGATGAGATTGAGGCGATCTGGGCAGTAGACAGCTTATTTTCGTTCAAGCCGTAAATAAGCCTCTTAACAACATCAGAGCCGGCATCTTCAGCAGGCATGCCATCTACCGCCTCACCCTGAGACAGATTGACCCGCTCGAAAGCCAGCAACATCGACTTAAGATACAAACCAGTCTCCAGGTGCTGTGTCGCCTTAGAAAACAGGTCTACAAGACCAACTTCGCCAGACCTGACATTTTCGGCCATTTCGCCGGCCGCACGATTTATGTCATTACGATCGGCCTCGTCAAATGCCACTTCGGTAATTTTTTCAACGGTTTGTTTAAGCCCGTCAGCAGCCAGGTCACGCCCTGAATCACGCAGGTAGTCAAAACCAAAATAGCCACCGACAACCACCGCTACAATTATCGTCAGGCATCCCAGGGCAAAACAACCACAACAGGTCTTCTTGCTCATGCGCTCAACCTCAGTAGAATTCTTTTTGCATCAAATAGTGCTGAATTTTATCAAAAAGCAGATAGCTGTCTGAAACAACACGATAGCCGAGAACTACATAAAATCCGACAGCATCTGAACGCGCATCGAGCATAACCCGCTCGGCCCCCTGCTCTCTGGCGACTTCTTCAAGTGATTGCACAAGCATACGTCCAAAACCCATGCCGCGAAATTCTTCTGCAACCGCCATATATCTTATCTGGGCTTCATCGACGGTGTTCATCTGCATTCTGGCTACCCCAGCCATGCGATCGCCGCAAAATACCGCACGATGCCAGGTATCATGTTCACGAGCATCTTTTTCGCTGCCTTCCGGCTGGTTCCATGGCTTACGCAAAATCTGCCAACGCAAACCGTAATACCTGCTCCACTCATCTTGAGTTTCTGGCGTTCTTACCACTAAGTCGCAAGAGTCTGTCATTTATTGCCTCGCATTTTCAACATCATCAACCGGAACAATCCTGTAAACCTGATCGTTCTCTCTGACTGTTCCAGAAAGTCTGACGCCGACGAGAGAGTTCTTTTCGGCGCGTTCTACGGGCTTAAAGGCTTCTTCTATCGACTCCACGCGCAAAGTTACAACCCCTGTCGTCGCACCCTGAAACATAAGCTCATCACCGCAGGCAAAGCCATTTCCAGAAACTTTTATTTCGGCAACCATGACTTTTTTGAAAAAATTAGTGACAACCCCGACATGAATTTTACGGTGCGTCGCTTTTGAGCCGTTTCCGCCCGTCCACTCTTCTATCTGACGACCAAAAAAGAAGCCTTCAGAAAACCCGCGATGAAAAACACTGTCGAGACGCGCCATGAGTTCTTTTTTAAGAACGGCAAGCTTTTCAGCAAAGCCCTCAGAGCCACGACCGGCATCGTAAAAATTTATAAATTCGCGATAACAAGCGGTGACAGTACTCACGTATTCGGGGCTTCGGCCACGTCCCTCGATTTTAAGACTGCTGACGCCCGCTTCGAGAAGTTTATCAAGGAATGGCATACAACACAGGTCTTTGGGGCTCATTACGTAATCCTGCCCTAAAACGAACTCTTTGCCATCGCGGACATCTTTGATCAGATACTCGCGACGGCAGGGCTGGCGGCATTCACCACGGTTTCCAGACTGATTAAAATGAAACTGCGACATAAAGCAACGCCCGCTGACAGAAACACACATGGCTCCATGCGCGAATACTTCAAGCTCAATATTTTCGGCATCGTCGCCAAGGCGTTCTGTTAGGTGCTTTCGAATAGAAATAATCTCTTCAAGAGTACACTCCCGGGCCAGAACAAAGCGTTTAATACCAAAATGGCGATAAAGAAAAATAAGAGAAGCCGAGTTAGCGACAGACATCTGCGTCGAAACAAATACTTCGATATTATAGCGCATCGCTATCTCGATCACAGCAAAATCCCAGCAGATAACCGCATCAACGCCAGCAGTTACCGCCTGACTGATCAATTGTTCTACAAGCTCAAGCTCGCGGTCGTAGACGATGGTGTTGAGAGCCAGGTAAGCACGGGCGTTGCCCTCATGGCAAATGCGGGCAATTTCTGGCATATCTTCTGCGGCAAAATTGCGTGCGCTGGCACGCATATTCATCGAAACCACGCCAAAATAAACGGCATCAGCTCCGGCGCCGATAGCAGCGCGAAGACTCGTCATGTCGCCGGCCGGCGCCATAAGCTCGGGCAATCGCAATTTGAGTGTCTTATTTTCCATGCCCATAAGACTAACACGCCTCAACCAAAAATCAACCCCCTATTATTGCCAGAACTTGACATTGCCGGTCAAATCATTCAGGATGCAGCTATAGAGATTAATATTCCCGGAGGTTTGCATATATGTTGAACAGTTACAAAATAAGTCTGGGGCAGCTGATTCCAATAATACTCTTTCTGTTCATGGCTTTTCACGACAGTGCTGCCATGGCGCAGAAATCCCCCCCGGAACAAAGCAAATTCAACGTTTTTGCAGTCGTTTCAGAAGACATCGAAAAACACTTTGTTAAAGCAGCTGAAACCCTTCAGCAAGAAGAAAATCTCGAATCTTTTCCTCTGAAGGGCTACCAGGTTCACTGCACCCTCTATATGACCCAGTTTCCTGCTGATATCGAAAACGAAATAACACAAAAAATTGCCGAACTGGCCAGCAATACCAGCGAATTTGAAATTCAGACTACTGGCCTCGAAATCACCGCCGGCGACTGGTTTTTTATGAATCTTGACCGCAACCGCAATCTGCAGACTCTCTCTGACAGCGTAGTAGAGATGCTCTCGCCGCTGCGGGCACAATCAGATTACATTCCAGAATGGGCAAAACAGTTTCCGACAAAGCTTGAATACATAACCAAATACGGCAGCCCCAATGTTTATTCAGAATTTAACCCGCACCTCACCATG
>SABV01000434.1 GCA_009928855.1 Erysipelotrichia bacterium
CACAGGGGCTTTTTTAATTTGTCGTAATTTACAAATTAACGCTCTTGTGAACAACAAAAACTCACAAGAACAAAATACGCTGTTCGGGTTAAAAAGTCAATAGGCCGAACAATTATTTGTTTTTACTTCTCACTCGCCGCATTCGTGAGGTTTCAGCGCAATTTTCTGAACAAAATTCTTTATTTTTCCTGATCTTTTCGAAAAAAAGACCGCATACCGGGCACATACCAATCTTTTCAAAGCCATGGCCTCTCGTTGGTGAAATCATGCTTAATATAGTAAACGAATAAAGACACTTGGTTATGGCGAGAATAAACCATTCTTTGAGTCGCGTTATAACCGACTCTTTATCTGTCGGCATCGGGATTATTATCGAATTTCCGCTTCCCTTCCAGTTGACAAGACAATCAGGAACTCTGGTTACAACCTTATTAATCTCTAACTCTATGTCAGTTATCCGCTGTATTATTTCTGCCGGTAACTCTTCGTGCTTTTTACCTGACAATACAATATAGAGCATTGACTTAACCAACCCCTGCAAACCAAGAAGTTCATTATTTTTAATGTGCTTATAAATCTCGTCATTTTCAAAGTCCGCTTCTGATGTTTCACCATCTGTGCCGTCACCACGCCATATTATGGAAGCATTGTAAGCAAAGGCCGTAAAAGCCGCTTCTCTAATCGCCCGTGGCGTATTCGCATTCGCAAAAGGAATGGCAAACCTGGCAAGCCACCGGGCAGCATGTTGCTCATCAGTAAAACACGATCTGTTCATTGTTTGCCCCTTATTTTATCGCTCGCTGGCTTAAAACCGATCTTTCTTTTTGGGGAGGCTGGTGCTTCGAGGAGTGGCAGAATGATCTCGCTTTTTGGTTTTGAGGTCACAATTTGTGACCTCAAAAATTCTTCTTCGCCGGGTGAAAGTTGAAACATGAAACTCGCCGGAAAGCGTTCAACGTTGCGCCTGACCGCCTGGTTTAAAACCTTGGTTGCCACGCCGTAGAGTTCAGCCAGGTCGGAGTCAACCATAACTTTCTGGCCGCGCACCTGATAAATCTTCTGTTCAAGGTATTCGTTACTGATCTGCATTAGTTTTGTCATTTGTTACATTCCCGCCCGGCTTCACGCCTTTTCTTTTCATGTGTCGGGCTTGCTGCAGCCGCTCTCAGACGATCGAGGTAGTCGGCCCATGCCTGCATCATTTCGTGTCGGTCTTTAATGAATGTCGTTCTGTTGTAGGCCCGGCCGTGAACGTCTTTAACTCCGTGGGCCAGCTGCATTTCGATTACCGGCAAAGGGTATTTCAGTTCTTCATCAAGAAGAGTTCTTGCTGTCGCTCTCCAGCCATGCCCGCAATGTTCTTCTTTCGCTATACCCATGCGCCGGAAAGCGGCAAGAACAGCATTATCGCTCATTTCTCTGCTTGCGCTGGTCGGACTCGGGAAAACAAACTCGCCGCGCCCGGTAGCCTGGTGCAGGTCTTTCAATATTCCGACAGCCTGGCGGGAAAGTGGGACAATATGAGGTTGTCTTGTCTTGCTGGCGGTATATCTCCATTCTGAGCGGTCAAAGTCTATATCTGACCAACGGGCTTTTCTAAGCTCGCCTGGTCGAACAAAAACGAGCGGGCCAAGCATCAGAGCCGATCTGACAACAAAACTGCCTGTATAGCCGTCAATAGCATTGAGAAGTTTGCCAACTTCTGTCGGGCAGGTAATGGCCGCCATGTGCTTTGCTTCATTTGGCAATGGCTTCAACTGCTTCTTTGCTGCGGCTGTCGGATCTGACTCGGCCCTTTCGCTTGAAATGGCATAAAGAAAAATATTGCTGCAATAACCGATGACCCGGTGAACTGTTTCGGTCAGGCCACTGGCTTCCATGCGCCGGCCAATCTCGACAATCTGCGATGATTTAATCTCAGACACCGCCAGTTTGCCGATAAAAGGGAAAACATACTTCTCAAGCCCATAGGTGATGCGGTATTTTGACTTTTCTGTTACATCATGCTTCTGAACCGCCTGCCATTCTCTGGCAACAACTTCAAAGCTGTTGGCGCTGGCCTCTGTTATCGATGCCTTTTGTGCTTTTCGATTGTCGGAGGGGTTTATACCACTTTTCAATAGTGTAACCATCTCAAGGGTTTTTGCTCTGGCTTCTGCCAGACTGACAGCCGGGTATGTGCCAACAGAAAGCATCTGGTTTTTGCCCTTGAAAAGATACTTGAATCTCCAACGTTTGCTGCCCTTGTCGGTGATATACAGGTATAACCCCGAGCCGTCATGGACGCGGGTAACCTTTTTACCGGGTTCAGGTTTCAAGCCCTTAACTTGTGCGGGGTTCAATGGCATGGTGTAACACCTCTCAGACATTTGCTGGTTACACTATAAAGTTACACCATTTTGAGGTGTAACGCAACGCGATATCATGGCGTTTTATAAAGTCCGGGCAAACAAAAAACCCGCTTCATCAGCGGGTTTTTGTGAGTTTATTAAACATCTTTAAACTCATTCTCGGTGCCGGAAGTCGGGGTCGAACCGACACGCCTTTGAGGGGCGCGGGATTTTGAGTCCCGTGCGTCTGCCAATTCCGCCATTCCGGCTGGCGAGACTCAAT
>SABV01000435.1 GCA_009928855.1 Erysipelotrichia bacterium
GCCAACGATTTCCATCAGCTTACTGTAATTGGTTACAACGTCATACTTAACGGTTTCCGGGTTCAAGGTCTTGTTGAGCTTATCGAAGAATTTGCGGGCACACTCGATTTTCTTTTCTTCTACAGCTCTGAGCTGCAAAGTTGACATGGAGCCCTTGGTTTCGGCAACGAAATAGATGTGTCTGACAGAACCCTTTTTGAAGGCTATGGCCCAGTCAGGGTTGTAATCACCTATCGGCGTGGGGATAGAGAATCCGCGCGGCAATTTGGCGTAAACAACTACTTCGTTGCTGGTATCTAGCTCGGTTGCGAACTGCTTTTCGCCTTTCGAGTCAGTGATCAGATAGTCGTAAATATGCTTCTTGAGTTTTTCGCTGGCTTTGCTGAAATCCTGCCTGGTCTGGCCGGCAGTAAAAATGTTATTGTCATACGTGCCATCGACACAATCATAGCTGAGGCGCTCTATAACTATAGTTGCCTTTTGTTCATTGATCAAACGAGAGCACTCAGAAATGAAATGTTCAGGGTTCTGCTTGAACTGGTTGAATACCACCGCCTGGATACCCGATAAAATTTGCGCGACGGTCTTGCGCGTTAAGCGGGTATTCTCAGAAATTTTGCCGAGAAGATCATACGGCACCATTGAGTGAGCAGTTTTTCCATATTCTGTCGAAGTCTCGCGAACAACAAAACTTTGGCCGGTTTTTATCTGGTCATAGCTCGCATCTTCAATCTGTTCTCCAGCTTGAACCACGTATGTAAGCGGAGTTACCCTCAATTCAACATCAAGCGTCTTTATGCAATTTCGAATGAGCTCTTCTGAATCGAACTCGACCCGATAAACAGCTTTGCGATTCAGGCGGTTCCACAGCTCTTTGAACTCCTGTTTTTCAAAATTATCATTGAGATGGTTCGCCTTTGGCTTTCGATCATTTTCTGCAATCTGCAACTGATTTTCACTGAATACGCCGTCAATCAGACTGAAAACCTGGTCGGCATAAGGCGCAAGTTCAGCTGGTAACGGTGCCAACGTGCCGGTTGCCTTGGCATCATGATAGGTTTGAACAATCTGATCGGTTACTTCGTCAGTGTAATCGTTTTTAAGAAGATACTTATAAATCTGGCCGGCCATGGCCGGGGTAACTTCAAGCTCACCGCTTTCTGTTTTTATGACTTTACCGGTGAAATATTCTTTGTCAGCCTTTCGAGGTCGCGCAGAAAGTGAATCGCTAATTTCCCGCTGCAGGTTACCTACAAACTCCTGGTAACTCTCACTGGCCACTACAGTCAAAACATTAACGTCATGGACAGTTGCGGGGTTATCCATGCGCTCACCGTTCTGGTTAACGCTTATTCGCAGGCCACGACCAACTTCCTGACGACGGGAAATAGTGTTGTCGCTGTGCTTCAGCATGCACATGATAAAGACATTCGGGTTATCCCAGCCTTCACGCAAAGCAGAATGAGAAAAAATGAAACGCACTTCTCGTTTCTTTCGGCTTTCGGCATCGTCAGCAGCGGTTGGCAGAGACAGCAAAGAAACCTTATCTTTGAGAATAAGATCATAGGCATCAACATCATCAGATAACCCGGCTTCTTCGCCACGCGCCTTTACTTTGGGGTCAGTTAACTTGTTGGTTTTCTTATCAATCGAAAAATAGCCATTGTGAGTATTACCTGCAGGAATCGATTCAAGAAAGCTTTTATATTTGCCGCCGTCAAATGGTAAATAGCCCAGATATTCAGCTTTGGCATGCTCGTATTCTTCTTCAAAAATGCGGGCGTATTCACCTTTTTCATCAGGCTGGCTGTAATCGCGATATTTGGCTACTTCGTCTATGAAAAAAAGTGACAACACTTTTATTCCCTGGTTATAGAGAATATGCTCTTTTTCGAAATGGGCTTTGATTGTTTCTCTGATTTGAATGCGCCGCAGGGCAGCCTCGGTGACATCACCGGTTGCATCACCGGCAGAAAGCACGTGGCCATTAGTAAACTCTACAGTATCGCTGTGCGCGTCTATCTGCGATATTACAAAACCTCGGTATTGGTCGAGTTCTTTTGACTCAACAAACAGGTCTCGGCCTTTACCCAGTTTTTTTACTTCTCTCTTGATTCCATTTGCATAGCGCACTTCAAGTTCAATTCGGGCAACTGGTGGTGCTTTCTGAGATATTTCGATGGATTCAAGATATAAATAGGCGTTGGTTCCGGCCAGGCCTTTAACCGTAATACCGCGCACAGCAATCTTTTTGACCAGTTTTTGATTGTAGGCATCGAGAGCATCGAGGCGGTGAATTTTGTTATGAATGGTTTTATGCGTTGCCGAATAGCGCAAAATCATCAGGGGCTTGAATTTTGCCAGAGACTCAAGAGTTGCATTGCCTTCCATTTTCTGCGGTTCATCGAGAATAAGAATGGGCCTGTTTTTGCTGATCACGTCTATTGGGCGGCGAGTCTGAAAATCATCGAGCTCATCGTAAATTCTTCGGTTATCGGCACCACTGGAATTAAAAGCCTGCATATTTATAATCATCACGTTGATGCCGGCATCGGAAGAAAAGCTTTCAAGTTTTGGCAAATCCCTGGAATTATATATGAAATGGCGAACT
>SABV01000436.1 GCA_009928855.1 Erysipelotrichia bacterium
GTGTTCTGGGTTCCGGTTTTTTCTTTGGCTCTGAGGTATTTGATGCCCTTGGTAAGCATCTTGCTGCCGGCGCGAACTTCGATTCTATACTGGTTGGTAGCACTGACTTCAATGTTCTTGGTTGCGGTGTAGGTGCCGGCTGCATAGGTGATGTCGGTTTCTGGAATAGTGATAGCTGCTCCGGTGGCTTCGCCGGCATCGGTAAGCGGCTGAATGACCATGGTGATTTCATAAGAAGTGGTGGCAATACTCGCGCCTCTTACATTTGCAGCAAACGCTCCGGCTGCTGAACCGCCTGATGCGGTGATTGCAAGAGCAAAGAGAGCGATGCCGAGAACACTGTCACTACCGCCAAAACAACCGGTCATAATTACGGTGCTGCCCAAAAAAGCGACAAGAAGCAAAACGCATACGATTTTTTTCATTTCAAGTGTACCCCTCTAAGATTAAAATTTGATTCCTAAAACTACCATGTTTTTTTTTCTCTGACAATTTTTTTTCAGCTTTTTCGTGGCAAACACATCAAGCCCACGAATTATGTGCCCCAGCGTGAATCCTAATCAAAGTCTTTTAGCATTCTTAAAATATGCTTTGCGAGTTTTTCGTTCACTTCTCTATGTCTGGGTATTGGTTGAGAAACTTTTGTTCTTGGGTTTTGATACCAATCATGGTTTCCTCCATGGCGAATTAAAAGACACCCTGATTGTGAGAGGGTTTTTATTAAATCCTGCCTCTTCATGCCACTTCGAGCTCATCAACTTTTCTAATACATGGAATTGCGCCAGAAGCAAAATCTTTAAACAAGTCTTTAAGATTTTCTCTGAGCTCTTCTAATGTTTTTCCCTGGGTCATGTAGTCTGGGTAATCAGAAAGGTAGCCAAGCCAAAAGCCATCATCCTGCCAATAGACATACTTCATTTTCATGTTACAGCTCCGGTTAAATTTTTTTAAAATTATAGCATCCTTCTTCAAGTCTTGAAGGGTTTTTAGAAACAGCCGAGACAAACACATCAAGCCCACGAATTATGTGCCCCAGCGTGAATCTTAATCAAAGTCTTTTAGCATTCTAAGAGTTGGGAAGCGACTGGTTGTGCTCTGTAAATTAAGCGGCTTTATTTACTGGTGTCAGCTGGAAAATCTGGGCGTTTCTGGCAGCTGTTTTTATATCGCCTTTTTGCAACGCCATGCGAATTTCGTCGAGCTTTTTGGCATCGGCGAGAGAAAGGCATGGCGACCATGAGTTCTCGTTATAAACAAGATCTACTTCAATTTTTGCCACAAAGTTGCCAACATGAATGAATTTTTCCTGTCGCCTGTTCATTTTTTCAGTCTCCGCTTCAGGTCTTTTGACCACAATTTAGGTTCTGGTCGATAAGCTGTTACAATTACTGCCGGCCGTTTCTGATCTTTCGGTATACCCCACACCACATGAATTGGTAAGCCTTTATGATCCTTCTGCAGCACCAGAACTGCCGGCCCTTTGTGATATTCAGGGTAGTCTTCGATCACGATACCGGCAGCTGCGCTGTCGATCAGGTCAGAAACAAAAAGGTTGTCTTCAGCCAGTTCTTCGTAGCCATGAACTGAAACCAAAACGTCATTTTCTGTAATCAGAGTTTTGATCAGTTCAAAGGTTTTATTCATATCTCAATTGTAGACTTTCCAAGGCAACAATTTCAAGCCCCAAAATCTCACCCCATGGTTATTCAATTTTTCACGGCAAAATGTTACTATTATTTTGGAGTGGGCAAATTTAACAATATGAGTAAATTAATGCAAAGATGGGTAATAAAAAAAATTAAGAATGCTTTGGAGTCTGATGGCGAATATATAAACGCTGAGCCATCGGAGCTTTTTGCAATGGTCTGGCCGATTACCATTGATGCCTGGGCTTTTAAAGGAGAGCAGATTGCTGAACAACGACTACAAAGAGATGTTACAAATTTTATTAGAAGAGGAAGTTGACTTTATAGTTGTTGGTGCCTACGCATTAGCGGCTCATGGGGTTCCCAGAGCCACAGGCGATATCGATATCTGGATAAAAACAGACACCATAAATGCTGAAAGGCTGATTAGAGCTTTAAAAAAATTTGGAGCGCCGGTTGGTGATATAACTGCGTCCGATTTCACCGAACCTGACATTGTTTTTCAAATAGGTGTTGCCCCCAGAAGAATTGATTTTTTAACGTCAATTGACGGGGTAAACTTTGCTGACGCAGAAAAAGATAAGCTGACAATCAAGATTAACGATATAGATATTCCGGTTATTTCGCTTGAGAATCTCATAAAAAACAAAAAAGCTGCTTCCAGACCCAAAGATCTTCTAGATATCGAAAGCCTTAAAAACAAGTAGCTGTCAGATCTTGAATCTTTAAGTTTTTACACCTCCCAAAACAAAGCCCCGCCGATCCAGAAAATAATTCCCTCGCTCAGTGGCCTCCTTAGCCTGCTGAAGGAGTCGAAGAGCCAAAGCTTTTTTTCTGCGTCTTCGGTCTGCTAAAAACAAACAGAATGTTAATTCGCGTTCATCTGTGAGATATTGTCAGGGAAGGTGCTTTGCGCTATACTGTTCACACAAACCGATTTTGCGACTGGCGACAAGGAAAGCGA
>SABV01000083.1 GCA_009928855.1 Erysipelotrichia bacterium
ATCGGCACCACCATTACAGTGCAGCTGATTGCATTCGAAATCTCTCACTTTGCCCTGCTGATGGTTGGCGTAGGTTTTCTGCTCAAATACTCAAAAAACAAAACAGTGGTATATGCCGGCGACATCATTCTCGGTTTCGGCTTCATATTCTATGGTATGAAGGTAATGAGCGTGGCCATGTCGCCACTGCGCAGTTTTCCGGCATTTAAAGAAATGCTCATAGCCATGAGCGATTACCCGATTACAGCAATTTTTGGCTCAATGCTTTTTACCGCTCTTATTCAGAGCAGCGGCGCCACAATCGGTCTTGTTGTGGTGTTTGCAAGCCAGAACCTGATAACGCTTCACGCCTCAATACCACTGATTCTCGGGGCTCACACCGGCACATGCATAACCGGCTGGATCGCTTCAATAGGTGCGTCAGCTGCCGCCAAAAAGACGGCATTGCTTAACATTCTATACAATCTGATCGGCACGGTTGTTTTTCTACCATTTCTTTCTGACTCTCTCAGCTTCAGCAGCCTTGTTCACTGGTGCACAGCGCCATTTTCAGATTCGGCCGCCCGCGAAGTTGCGAATGCTCACATGCTTTCGGCAATTATAAAAATGATCGTCATGTTTCCCTTCTATGACCGTATCGTATGGCTCACTCACCTTATGATAGCCGAAGAAACAACCGAAGAAATAAATCGTTCGGTACGCACAAAATACCTCTCAGAAAGCCTGCTCAAATCTCCTGAACTGGCTCTTGGCAACGTTGCCAGAGAGATTTCGCGCATGGCCGGACACGTTGAATTCATGATGGAAAAAGTGCCCGAAATGATTTCGTACGGCCGCGAAGACACAATATCTGAAGTCACATTCAGAGAAGAAAAAGTCGACACGGCACAATACGAAATCACCAAATATCTGTCAAGCCTCTCTGAAGAGTCATTAACAGAAGAGCAGACATCGACAATGATGAAATACATGGCGATTATCAACGATCTTGAAGGGCAAGGCGATCAGATTCACAAAATCATCGTGCCTTTTTCACGCGCAAAAGCCAGAGAAGAAATAAGATTCTCTGAAGAAGGCTTTCGCGAGCTCATGAACATGTTCGACAGGGTTAACGAAAACTTTATGCTTATAATAAACGCTTTTGCCACCAACAACCTCGAACAGGCCGAGCGAATCATGAAGTCCGAACGAACATTTGAAGTTCTGATCAAACGTCTGCGCACTTCTCATATGCGCAGGGTTTTTCAACACAAAGTTCAGTCGATCGAAACCTCAACCCTCCACATGGACCTGCTGCAGTGCTTCAAACGCATCAATGTGCATTCAATAGAGATAGCAAAAGCAATTGGCGGCGAGTGGTTGTTCCAGAAAGCGGCAGCAGAAGACGAAGTAGAAAAACAGGCACGAGCCGACAAAGAAGCAACCGAAATTGTAGAAAAAGCCTCTGAGCCGACCGACAAAACCGAATAAAGCTTTTTCAAAAAACAATTAATGGAAATTGAACGCAAGTTTCTGCTAAAAAACGACAACTGGCGCGGTCTTATACTCCGCAGCAAGAGAATGAAGCAGGGTTACATCTGCACAGACCCTGCCCACACCTTCAGGGTTAGAATCAGCGATAACGAAGCCTGGCTGACCCTCAAAGGGCAGGCAGAAGGAATAGCTCGCCATGAATACGAATTTGCAATACCAGTCAGGCAGGCCGAAGAAATATACAACATTTTTTGCGCTGACAGACAGATCGATAAAACACGCCACTATCTGCAGCACCATGATCACCAATGGGAAATCGACGAGTTTTTCGGTTGCCTGAGCGGGCTGATTACAGCCGAAATTGAGCTGCAAAGCATCGATGAATATTTCGCAGCCCCGGAATGGCTGGGTCGCGAAGTCAGTGATGATCCACGATATTGTAACAGCAATCTTGCAAGGCTCAAAAACCTAGATATCTTCACAATGGAGCACAAAATGAATGAACGCAGGTTTAACGGCGAAATAGACAAATTACGCAGCGCTGAACGAAAAGAACGTCTGCAAATAAATCGAGTGGTAGACTACTCTCTGGCTGGCATAGATGTAAAAAGCGTTGTAGACATCGGAACCGGCAGCGGAGTATTTGCGGAAGCCTTTAAAAATCGCGATTTGATCGTCAGGGGAGTAGACTGCAACCCCGAATTTTTAAAAATTGCAGCAGAATTGTTGCCCGATGTTGAATTCAAGCAGGCAGTTGCCGAGAAACTTCCGTATGATAACCTGAGCTGCGATCTTGTATTCATGGGACACCTGCTGCACGAAACAGACAATGCCGAAATGGCGATGCAGGAAGCATTCAGAATCACTCGTCAACGACTGGCCGTGCTTGAGTGGCCATATTTAGACCAGGAAGTCGGACCACCGATAGACCATCGCATGCCTGTCGAAAAAATAAAAGCTCTGGGCCTGCATGCAGGCTTCACTTTGTGCGATGTGATCCAGCTCAGACTGATGCAACTGGTAATTTTTGACCGTTAATTTTTTTTGCCTTACAGCGATGCGGCATGGGCAAATCTACGCCCCGGAGAAGCATCTTCAAACGGCAATCTGCCAGACTTTGCGCTGATATCGGCAAATGTGTTATAACTGCTCCATAAAACTCAGGAGATCACAATAACAGATGAACTCAACCGATATTGCCAGAGCCATAGACATTCACAGCTTTCTCGACAGACTCGAACAAACAAGTGGCATCGAAAATTACTACCGCATCAATCATCTTTCTGGACATCAGATCGAAACACTGGCTCAACGCATGGCAGAATCACTCGTCTCTGAGCTTGAAGCCATGGGCCTGAACATAGACGCCTGAAATTTCGGCGTCTTCTTAGCTGGCATCTGAGCCAAGACCGCAGAAATATTTTTTTCAAAAAAAACGCAATAACGAAACAGCCCACAACCCGCATCAATACAGTAAAAAATCAGGGGTGGTCAAGAGATCCTTTTCACAACATGAATTTTAGTAGTTTACCCACTTGTGCATCTTCGGAGTTATATGTATAATCAACCTTGACCAAAATTTCTAGGAGGGTTTCCGTGAATAAATCAGAACTCGTGAAAGCAATCGCTAAAAAAGCAGACGTAACCAACGCAGCCGCCCAGGCAGTACTCGAAGCATTTGTTGACGCCGTAAAAGGTGGCCTGAAAAAAGGCGACAAAGTTCAGCTTATCGGCTTTGGCTCATTTGCAACTGTTAAACGCGAAGCTCGCAAGGGCGTAAATCCCCAGACCAAAAAGCCCATCAAAATTGCAGCTAAAAAAGTTGCCAAGTTCATCCCAGGCAAAGAACTGAAAGAAATGGTAAACGGCACTACAGGCAAAAAGAAGAAATAATCAATTTTTTCATAAAAAAACCCGGGGCTTCCCGGGTTTTTTTATGCCAATTTTATCAAGTTATAAGTGCTTGACTTTTGTTTAAAGCAAAATATACTTTCTGATTGTCTAAAGTTTTAAGGGGAAGTTGAGAGCCCTTGCAAATATCAAGTTTTACACATATTGGCATGGTTAGACACAACAACGAGGATTCGTGCCTGGTTGTGCCGCCGTGGAGCACCCTTGCAATCAATAAAAAAGCCATTACCCTGGCTGTTGCAGATGGCATGGGTGGGCAAAACGCCGGCGAGGTAGCCTCAGGAATGGCGATTAAAAGTGCCATTGAGTGGCTTTCCAGCAATGACCTCAATTCTATCAGCACCAAAATTCTCGAAGACATGTTTGCGTTTATCAACTCCAATATATGGGAATACTCTCAACAACATCCCGAAACCAAAGGAATGGGCACAACCCTGACAATGGTAATCATAAGAGGCGAAACAGCTCTCGTCGGGCATATCGGCGACACAAGACTCTATCGCCTCCGAGACAATACCCTGACCCAACTGACCAACGACCATTCGCTGGTCGGAGAGCAGGTCAGAACGGGCAAAATGACTTCTCAGGCAGCACGCACGCACCCCAGTCGTCATATTCTCAGCAGAGTCATGGGTGGCAAGCAATTCGTTGTTCCTGAGATTTTTACCATCGAAATGAAAACCGGTGACACTTTTATGATATGTTCAGACGGCGTCAGCGGCATGCTCGAAGATAAAACCATCGAAAAGATCTTAAAAGAAAACAAAGTTGCCGACGCTTCAAAAAAGCTTATCGAAGAGGCCAATAAAGCAGGAGGTAAAGACAATTCTACAGCAGTGGTGTTCGGTATTGAGAATATTCCGGTAACATTCCCGAGCTGGTTTTCGTTCGAACGACTGGCTAAAATTATTACCGGCTATGGAAATGCCGGTTCAGTTTGAGAAAACTGTGGCAAATATTTATATTTTACAGTATATATAGTTAGTGAAATCTGGAGGTCTACTTTTAATGGACGGAACGTTAATATTGATCATCGTTGCCATTGTCGTCGTTGTCGTCGTGCTTGTGGTTGTACTGAGTGGAAAAAGCAAACCAGAGCAGCCAAAGCAGAAGTCTTCGCAAGCTGAAGATGACAAAAAAGACAATCTCACCCACAAACGCTTCAAACAAGTGCTTTCTGGTTCTGACCTGCAAAGCGACATGAAAGCAGAAGAAGCGGAACTGCTGACAAAATACACCGCAGGAACAGGTGAAGGCATCAACGAGGTTGAAAAGCTTCTTGAAGGCGATCCAAACAATGTCGATCTTCTCGACTGGCTTGCATTCATGTATTACAGCAACAACAACATCGACAAAGCTATTGAAACCTACAAAAGAGCTCTGGCAATAAAATCTGACAATGAAAATCAGCATTACTACCTTGCCAACAGCTATTTCAAAAAAAGCATGCTGGCTGAAGCCAAAAGAGCATGGAATGAAGTCATAAGACTGAAACCAAATTCAAAAATTGCCAAAAATGCCCAGGAGCGTATCGATTACCTGAATTCGCAGGGCAAGTAATTCGTTTTCTGAGAGGTTTCTATGCCCATCGTTAATCCTCCAGAATTAACGAACTATCATTTGCTCGACCTTATAGGTTGTGGCGGAATGGGATCTGTATACATTGGCTATCAGCTTGACACAGACAAGCTGGTAGCCATAAAGCTTCTTGACCCTGAGGTTGCAAAAGTTTCGGCAGCCCTCATGCAGTTCAAGCAGGAAGGTGAAATTCTCAAAGCTCTTGATCACCCGAACATAGTCAAATTTGTCGATCATGGCTGTGAGGGCGACTTCCATTACCTGGTGATGGATTACGTAAAAGGCCTCTCGCTCGACAGTTTTCCTCTTGGCAACTCGATGACCACTATCGGCGTCAAACAAACTCTCCCATCCATGGAAGAATACCTCAATGTTTTCATCGGCTGCATGGACGCCCTGCATTATGTGCACAAAAAAGGTCTGGTTCATCGCGACATAAAACCACAGAATATAATTTTGCGTGGTGGCGAATACCAGCCATGCCTGATTGACTTTGGTATTGCCAAAATCACCAGCAAAGACGATGACCTGAATCTGAACGCAGACGGCATGTTCACCGTGGCTTACGCCAGCCCCGAACAGCTGACCAACAAACCGGTAGATTGTCTCTCAGACCTCTTTTCGTATGGAGTCGTGATGTACGAAAAGCTCACCGGACACCTGCCATTTAAAGGCAAACGGGCAATGCAGGTTTTTATCGAGCAGACAAAATGGAATTTTCCCCCACCCCGTCAGCTTAACCCATCTATACCGCAGAAGCTCGAACACATAGTTCTTAAACTGCTCTCGCGCGACCCATCACAAAGATACCCCACCGCAGAAATGGTGCAGGGCGACCTCGAAAGATTACTCGAAGTAACCCGCCAGGGTCGTGCCGGCCTTGGCATCAGCTCTATTACCAGTGATATACGCGGTGTTCAGATTGCCAGACGTGGTTTTAAAAAACGCACACTGGGCGAAGAACAGGCCACATTGAGGAAGCAACGCGCAGAACTGGTAGAAACACGCCAGAAGCTGAGAGTCGAGATGACCAAGTTTCAACCAGACACCGAAAAAGTAGAAAGCCTGCAAATTCTCTGCCAGGCACTACAAGAAGATTACGAAAGACTCGAAAACCAGATGAAAATGGCGCTTGGTTACAAGAGTCAGCCATTGGTAATCGACAAATTCAATTCTATCTTTAAGCTCGAAACAATTGCCTTCGAAAAACGCGGTATTCCATTTACCATCAACACGATCGAGCAAAAGCTTACCACCACAGAAGGCAAAGACATAATAGTCGGGCAAATGAATTTTACCGAAAGAGCAAAACGATCGTTCTCAATCAATAAAAAAGACTCTTTCCTTGCCTGGGACAACTCCAGCTGGTTCTTTGGAGCCTATGAAGAAAAAGATTTCCCGATTTTTCTCATGATCGGCGACAAAACAATGCCTCGCAGTCCTTCAGGGTTCCGCGGCTTTTTCTGGCCAATCGAATTTTTGATAGCAGTACAAAAACTTGGCTGGACAGGCGTTTCAATAGTAGAAAGCTTCAAAGGCGTCGACCGCGGAGGCAATGCCGTCTTTTCAGAACACAAAGAAACAATACTGTTTTCTCAATCGCTGTTTGACCAGCTAAATAAACTTCTTGGAACAAGCGGCGCTCCAACCGAGGCTTCATAAATAACATGACCATCAGTAAAAGATTAAAAGCGGTCTCAACCGCTTACCAGCTCCTGAGCAATGCGAACAGCAGCTTTATAGAAAAAAATTCAGGCATAGACGGCTTCCGCAATCTTATCGAACAGCGCAATATCATCGTCGAAGACATCGAACTGCTGACCCGTGAATTGATAAACGATATAAACCAGACCTTCAGAGACCACTCATTTACCTGCCAGAATCTGGCAGAAGTTATCAGAGCTATTCAGATTCTTGTCCCTGCAATGTCGGCCGACTGCGAAAATGTAAAAAAATCGCTAAAAGAACTCGTGGAATCAGACAAACTCGTAGAAGAAAACATATCGAGATTTTGCGGTGACCTCAAAGTAGAAATCAACAAAATCCGCAAAGACTCAAAAAGCATCAGAGGCTATCGCCAGCTAGAATCACTGGGCAGCTGCTTTATCGATAAAATCAAATAAAAACGGGGCTGCAGAACAGCCCCGTTGATTATATATCCAGAACTCAGAACAGGTCAGAACATCCCCGGAATATTCATCCCGCCGGTAATTTCGCCCATTTCTTTCTGAACCATTTCTTTAGACTGAGTCAAACCGGCATTAACAGCTGAAAGCACAAGATCCTGAAGGGTTTCGACATCGTCAGGATCAACCGCTTCTTTGTTGATCTCGATCGACACCATTTCTTGTGCACCATTAAAAACAACCTTGATGATGCCGCCACCAACGCTCGCTTCAATAGTTTTGTCTTTCAGATCATCCTGTGCCTTCTGAATCTTTTCCTGCATTTTCTGCGCCTGACGCATCAGGCCCTGCATATTTAATCCGCCCTTCATCTGTGTCTCCTTGGGTTAAGAGTTTACTCAGGCAATGATAATATCAGAATCAGCGCAAAACAGCAAATTTCCCGCGAACTCTGGTTTTGCTCTTTGAATCGGCGGCGTTATCAATTCTGAGCTGATAAAAATACACTCCATTTGCAAAATTTCTGGGAAGCCGCCAGCGGTAATCGTTTTCGCCTTCGATGCCGCGTACACTAGTCGAAAAAGCTTCGTGCCCGGCAGTGTCAAATACGATAATCTCAACATTTGCGGCAAAATTCAGATAATATCTGAACGTTACAGTTTCGCCACGCGCAGGACTCGGATAAACAACGACATTTCTAAGCGAATTCTCAGGCACGTACCTGATCGATGACCTGACAGACGAATCAGTTTCTGATACGACATAAATGCGCTGTCCGGGCAAAACCTTGAGAATTTTGGCAACAGCATCAGTAGCTTCGCCAGACACCCTGATAAAATTTCTGAAAATCGAAGAATGCGTGCCATTCTCAAGAAGATCAAGACTAAAACCGCTCTGATCAGAATCAGAAGTCACGGTCACACGGCTGGTATCTGTTGTGAACCAGTTTAGATCTTCTGCTTCAACCTCAACGTAAAGAGCGGGACTGTTAAAAGCATCACTGACCTTCTGCACAAAATGTTTCTCACTGTAAAATCTCAGATCAAGAATTTCGGCAGGAGCCACAGAGCCGGAGTATCTGTAATAACAGAGTCTGGAGTCACCGGTTAAAGCAGGCGCAGAAAGCTCCAGCCATTCACCGGGAAGAAGCGGAACAACATGCTCAGGCAAAGATTTACTGGCGTCAAACTCAAGACTACAGCCAAAAACATTTGCATCTGAGAGCGGTGCGAGTGACAGGTTGAAAGTTTCGCTGGCACGCCGCCCCGTGCGCGCAGTCAACGTAAAATTCTGCCCGGCCAGGCTTAAACTATCAGAAGCAGCAACGGCGACATAAATGCGTGGCTGCTCAATCAGTTCAGAAACAATCAGTTCAGCAAAGCCACTGTCGCGATACAAACTTATACCGGGCCGCCCCCCGGTCGAAAAATCATGGCTGTATAACGGCAATTCTTGCCCAAGATAATCTTTAAGACCTCTCAGTTCAAGTGTACAAGTCGATTGCACCGGCAACAGAACGGGTGATCGCCATGCAAGCCGTGTTGAATCAGTGCTGACTTCAGAAAGCACGAATTCGATTATCGCGCCATTACAGAGAATTTTCAAAGCATTCTCTGCCGTTTCTAAAGCCATTTTTCGAGAAAAATCAGCAGTTATCAGAGGTGCCCCGGAAATATTCTCAGCGCCCGGGGGCGGGTCGACAGCAAGCAATCGGGGGAGCCCGGCAATATTGAAAGAAATCTGCGGATTGCCCGCAAACACCAGGGTTGCAGTTATAGAAGCATCGTTATCGGCAGAAAAAGTGTGTTCACCCCTGAAACTTCCGGGCGTGGTCTCATGCAAAACAACATCAAAATTTTCGCCACCCGTTGCAAAAGAGAGCGTTCTGGTTTCGGCATGAGCAGCCAACATATCGGTAGTAGTTGCAATTATTGCAATAGTGCCGGCAGAAGCTTCTTTGGTCACAGACACCCTTTGCCCATCACGCGGCGCCAGACCAGTAAAAAGTTCAAAAGAAGCTTCAGAAACACCCCGGGTCATAAACGATGCTGTCTGTGGCAGCAGAAACAGACCGTTGATATCACGCAATTCACTGGTCATACGCAGCAGATAACGAGCCGAGGGAAGGTAAAAATTTTCAGGAGTGATTTGCAAAGTTTTGTCATCATTACTGAAAGTAAACCGTATCGGCAAAGATATCCCTTCGGGCGAAAAGAGGTTTGCTCCGGCAGTCGCTGTATTGCGATCAATCGGAAAGCTGAAATCAAGTGTAAAAGGCGAATCAAGAAAAAGATCTGCTGAAGCAGATGCAGGAGAAATAGCAGACAAGACTGTTCGGGTTCTTGCTGTAACGGTAAGAACCACAGCAGGATCAGCCTGTGAACGGACTGTAAGTATGGTTCCCGGAGTTAAATTAACAGGCTGTGCCAGGCGATAAATACCAGAAGGCGGCGAAACCTCGACAAGAGTCAGTTCAAGTCCATCATAAGCAGCATCTGTCGAATCCAGGCGAACCTTTGCCGATTCATAAGTAGAAAAGGATGTATCTTCGGCAATAAGCTCGAGATATAAAATGCCATCGGCAGAAACAGCGACTGTTGCAGTTGCATAGTCAGAATTTTCATAATTTTTAAGACTTGTAATCACTACCGGTGGCGGTGGCGGCGGCTGGGTCGTAAAAACGCTGTTAAAATCAGAGCCAAGCAAATTTCCTGCATTATCTTGAATTAGACCACTGACAAATATTCTGAATTCTGTCAAAAGCGGCAATATGTTTGTCGGCTGCAGGCGCACCTGATTACCGCTTAGATTATGGCTTATGGTTACCGGCACAGGCAAACCGGTTGAAACCTCAATCAGCTTGAATTTTGCATCGTCAAGATCGGCAATACGAACAGGACGGGTAAAATTACAGGCCGGCCAGACATCGGCAGCGATATTTGTCGCGGCATCAACAGGACTAACCGAAACAATCATAAATTTTGGCATAACGGTTAAATATCGCGCTAACGCCCCCTGCCCTTCAGGAACAACACTCAACGATTCATTAAAGAGCTCGGGAACAACGAAAGAGCCCCTGAAAATTCCGGGAGAAACCTCAATTAAACTAAACAGCGATGTAGACGAAAGCCCCGCAATGCTGGCAGTAGCAACCTCAACTCTACTCGAAAAGGCATCTATACCGTTCAGTTGAGCATATACCGTTTGTCCCGCTTCTACCTGGTTCCCATCGGTTAATTGCGAGGTAAACGCAGCATCAGCATAAAGAACAAACTGCGAAAACAGGCGGGTTAACGAAGAATAATTCACCAGCATCTCAGCAAATGCCAGCCCATCTGTATCTTTCAGCCCTGCGGTGATTTTAATAAACACCGAAGACGCCTCATGCAGTTCTGTCTTTACAAGTATTTCAGTCGGTGTGTTCAATACAACCGTATAAGAAGCAAGCCCCAGTGAGTCTGTAACAATTATGTTTGTTTTATTGACAGTAGCGGCATCAATATTCTTGCTGCTCTGCAGGCTGAAAACAGTATCAAGATAAATACCGGTCGAACCTGAAGCCGGCTGCAAAGCTACGATTTCAGGAGAAGCGAAAGTTCTCACCCTTGTAGATACCGATGGATCAGTCACTGAAAAAATATTTATCAGCGCATCTTCTTCAGCCATAACAGTTGCAGATCCTCTAAAAACACCTGAGCCAGCTGCTGTTTCTATGAGTGTCACCGTTACTTGCTCGCCACTTGCGGCAGAACGCAAAGTCACCTGCGTCGCATCTGTAGTGGAAGCCGAAAGATCGGCGGCAACAATTTCGAGGTAAATCTGATGTGATGGAGCTATCAACGCCAAATCGGGCAGAACAGCAGCAAACGCATTATCAGAGAATGCGCTGATTGAAGTTATTTCAAGCGGCGATATAGAAGTCGCTTGCGTCGAGAATTTTACTACAAGCTCTTTTTCTAGAATGTTTCCGGCAGAGTCGCGAACATTGGCGATACGATAAATGTATTCTGACGCGTAATCAAGAGGCTGCGAAGGTGTAAAGAGAATCTCCATTTCATTCGGGCGATACGAAACCGCCCCGGCAATCTGAAGTGATTCTCTAAAAAGCTTTACATTAGCCGCGTTGACCGTGTCAGCATTCAGAGGCTCATTTGCTTTAACGACTATAGTCACTGCATTGGCAACGTCTACGGCCCCTGAAGCAGGGTAAGAAGGAGACAACGCCGGCAAAGACAGGCTCAAGGTCTGGCTGGCCGCAGGGTTTAATGTCGAAGAAACATTTAAAAGATACCCGTCAGCAAGATTTGCATAGTCATACGAACCACGAAAAATTCCTGAATTTACGGCAGTTTCGTCGAGTTTTACCGTTACCCCGGTAGAAATAGCAGCATTTGTAAAATCTACCGTGTTTGGCGAGGCATCAACTCCGCGGGCTTCAATATAGACAGTGCCCGTTTTTATAAAATCCTGATTTTCAATATAGGCATTCAAAAGCGACCAGTCAGCATCAGGAAAAAGGCTGATTTTTGTAATCGA
Source organism: Erysipelotrichia bacterium (assembly GCA_009928855.1). Taxonomy (GTDB): domain Bacteria; phylum Muiribacteriota; class Ozemobacteria; order Ozemobacterales; family Ozemobacteraceae; genus Rifleibacterium. Next base: position 11,625 of record SABV01000083.1, read on the forward strand.
AGATGGCTGAGTCTGGGCAGCCTGCGTAACAAAATTAAAACTGAAAGGCCGGTACAGCGGATTTCCCTGCATCGACTTCAAACCAGAGTTTGAGTAAATACCACTTACAGATACGCGAGAATCATAAGGGAAAGCGACATCGGGTGTGAAGGTTATCGTGCGGCGATCAGCAGACAAAACACGCTGCCCGGCAATACTTATCGCCCCCGAAGCTACCATTAGCGCCACTGAATCGCCTGCGCCAAGCATGCCTTCAGAAAACTGCAACCGCAGTGCCGAATCAGCTCTCACGTTTCCGGCACCACTGGCAACAGATATCCCGGTCAGGGTGTCAACTGTTGTCTGGGCAAAATCCAGCGCAGGAAACGTCACGCTCAAAGTCGCTACCCGAGCAGTATTCTGATCTACAACAAAACCGAGAGCTGCCGAAGTTGCCGGCGGCAATGGCACAGGCACATCATAAATCGGAATCGCAGATAAATCAAAACGCCCCGTAAAGACACCATGCGAATCAGAAGCTGTTTCATTCAGAATGATTTTGTAAGAAGGTCCCCATGACAGGTTTAACGTCACCGTTGCAACGTCACGGGTCTGTGTCGCACCATCACTGCCGGTAATTTTTAAATAAATTGCAGACGAAGCCGGCACTTTTTCTGAAGCAACCCAGCTGTTATTCAACGTCTGATCTTTATAAAGAGTCAAACTATCGATTGCAGCCGGAGCTGTAACATACGGTTGAGTCGTAAAGCGCAGACTGTAGGGATCAGTGAGAATACTCAGGTTATTACCGGGCAAGTCTGTTATTGAAGATGTCAGTTCGAGCAGATACTCGGTTGAAGGTCGCAATCCACCATCAGGCGCATCATCAGGATCTATCAGAAGTCTGCTGCCAGACAAAGAGAGGCTAAAACTTGCCACGACGCCGCCACGACTGAGTTTAACACTTGTTTTATCAACCGAAGCTGGCAGAATATTTTCTGAAAAATCGACAGTAATAATCTTGTCGATAGTCACCCCTTCGGCGTTGTTTAGCGGGTAAGTGCTGTTTATAGATGGCGGGGTAATGTCTGCAATCGTAAATGTATAAATCAACGGCTCAAGCTGCGGGTTTTCGGCCAGATCCTTTAAATTCTTCGCCACAACGGTATAAACTTGCTGGCTTTGCAGCAAAGCAGCGGGAACAACAGTAATAGCATCTGTTAATGCGCTGTAAGAAACGCCAACACCAACTTCGCTACCATCAAGAAAAAGTTTGATATTGCCAGTATCGACAGATGCAGAGGCAAGGTCTTCATCGGCAGTTATAGTTATAACAGAGTTTGCCGGCACATTAATTGCCCCTGAAGCAGGAGAACCGGGCAACAGAGCAGGAAAATCAACCCTGACCTGGGTTGATATAGCAACCGCAGGAGTTTTAAATTCATAAACACTATCTTCGGCAAGAGGAGCCCTCACATCATAACTGCCATAAAAATAATCAGAGCTGGCAGCCGCTTGAGCGACAGGAACTACCGCAATCTGCGTTCCATTACGAAAAACTGTCACCGAAGACCGGTCGATAGTGTTAAAAGCAGGGTCTCGCGCGTTCATCCGCAGATAGAGAGTAGAAGTGGCGTTAACTTCTGAACCGCTTGCAATAAGTTTTTCAGGGGCATGAGTATTATCGCTGAAAACTTCAACTTTAATGACTTCACTGGCCAGCACGTTACTGTATGAGTTCTGGGTAGTAAAGCTGAGCGTGGCATCTTCGTAAATCTGAGATCCGTTGGCATCGATAACACTGCTGGCAACAAGAATACGATAAGTTTTGTTAA
>SABV01000437.1 GCA_009928855.1 Erysipelotrichia bacterium
GAACCGTGATGGGGAGCATCGGGAGCAATTGCAAAAAAGCCTTCGCTGCGCAGTCTTGTCAGTTCAGGAATCTGGACTTCTTTTGAAACTCCCAGGCCGTGCAGAATTATTACCACAGAGTGATGGGACGGGTCGCCTGCGCACAGAGTCTGCAATTCTAACCCAGGCAAAAGAAAAGTTCTTTGAAAAGTCACATTGGCCTCCTTAGCGCTGATGCACAACCTGCGCGACTCTTTAAAATTTAACGACAACGAAGCCATAAAGCAATACTTTTTACAAATTCTGGCAATAAAAAAGGCAATTAAATCAGAACCCATTGAATAAAAGAGCGTTCTGAATTACCATAGGCTGGGCAAACAGCTTAGAACAAGGGAAAAACAAGCAACCGATGAAAATGCACACCCTGAAAGACGAAACTCCAAACGTTCTCGGGCTCGCAGTTCAGACACCAGAACAAACTGACGCCGAGATAGAACACTCTCTTAATGAGCTTTCTGAACTTCTCAAAACACTGGGAGCAAGAATGGTGGGCTCAATGATTCAAAAACGCCTGAAACCTTCTCGTTCAGAGTATTTTGGCACTGGCAAAATTGAAGAAGCTAAGCTGCTGGCAGAAAAACTCGGAGCAGAATACATCGCCGTCGATGATGAACTGAACTCAATGCAGATAAAAAGCATTGAAGCGGTCACAGAATTGCCGGTCAAAGATAGAACTTCAATCATTCTCGACATTTTCGCAGCACACGCGTCAACCCGCGAAGGAAAGCTGCAGGTTGAACTGGCCATGCACCAATACCAGCTTCCTAGACTACTACGCATGTGGACCCACCTTGAGAGACAACGGGGCGGCATTGGTCTGAAAGGCCCCGGTGAAACACAGCTCGAAACCGACCGCCGAATACTGAATATAAAAATCAAAAAACTGCATGAAGAGCTCGACAAAGTAGCCAAAGCGAGAGAATTACAGGGCAAAAAAAGAAACGACAGGTTCGCTCCGCTCTTTTCACTGGTCGGCTACACGAATGCCGGCAAGTCAACTCTATTGAACGCCCTTTCCGGAAGTGATGTGCAAATGTGCAACGGGTTATTCACAACCCTCGACCCAACGGCCAGACGGCTTGAACTGCCAGCGGGCCATTGGTGCATTGTTTCTGACACAGTCGGATTCATTCGGAAACTACCCCATGGCCTGGTTAAGGCTTTTCAAGCAACGCTTGAAAGCGTTGTGCAGTCTGAAGTTCTTCTCATTGTCTGTGATATTTCCGATCCACAGTTCAAAGAACATCTTATAGCCGTAGATAAGGTATTGGCACAGATTGGCGCAGCTGATCACGAAAGAATCTATTTATTCAATAAAATAGACAAAGGTCTTGTCATATCTGAAGACCTGCTCATGGCTACTTACCCTGACAGCATAATGCTTTCAGCTGCTACCGGCCGAAATATTGAAATTTTAAAAAATAGAATAGAAACAATCGTGCGCAGAAACAGGCAGGACATAGAACTGACCCTGCCGGTTGGCTCGCCATTGATAGGCGAAGCAATGAGTGTCGGCAAAATTTATTCACAGGAATGGGGCGATGGCGTGGTTAAGATAAACGCAGAGCTACCAAAAGCGTTTATTACCATGATCGAAAAGAGCCTCAAAAAAAAATAGCAGCTTGCTTCAGAGCAGGTGCGTCTGAAAAAACCACCTCATTAAGTAACAGCTCAGTCTTTTGTCTGCCACAAACACTCAGACAAAAGGGTCACGCGACGGGCAAAATATCAAGCCGACCACACCGCTTGAAAGCGCCAGTCTCAGTTGTTCGCATGCAAACTTGTCTTTAACACTAAAAAGAGCTCTGCGCGATGTGCGATGCTTAGTTTTGTTTCAAAAATTCGCCAAGCTTGCTAATAACCTCTCGCGGAATTTCATGGTTTCCCTGAAAATAAACACTAAAAACCTTATGTTTAGCTAAAGACAGCGCCTTCTCAACCTTTCGGGTATTGGAAGAACCAATAACAGAATCTTTTAAACCGTGACTAAGAAAAGCTTTAAAAGGTTTGATATTTTTAAGGGGTTCAAGATCAAAATCCTGAGCCCCCCCAGAAAGCGAAATTAAACCACCCGGAACATTTTCGGGGCCGCTATGCAAAATGTAGTCCAATGCAACACTAGCCCCCTGAGAAAAGCCCCCAATAAAAATCTGGCTCGAAGATACCCCTGATTTAAGAAGATTTTTAACAACATCATCTACCACGGCTCGATCAACTGCTCTTTGTTCATCAAGAATCTTCAGATACTCAGCCTTCGATGGCGCAGAAGTGCTTGGATACCAGCTTCTGCCACTCATACCGGCCCGATATGGCGCCGGCGCGAGAAGGATGGTCCAGCGAGAATCGAGCTGTTGAAGTGCCCTGGCCAGCCATTCCAGGTCTTCTGGAGTTGCACCGTGCCCATGCAGCAGTATTATAGCCCTTCCAGTGGCTCTGGGCGACTTACCAATCTGCACCACACTCACTCGAGAAGCCATAAATCCAGCAACAGCAAAGACAACAACAATCAACAGCCCGAACCACTTGTTCATAATCAGCTCACTTTTAAATTCAATATTTTAATCTGCAAA
>SABV01000438.1 GCA_009928855.1 Erysipelotrichia bacterium
AATGGCCGAACGCTACCCGCACGTCAACAAAGCTAATCAATACTGCCGCGAAATAGTCAGCGGCAAAATTGATGCATGCCTTTACGTGCGCCAATGTTGCCAACGCCACCTGGATGATCTCAACAAAAGCAGAAGCAAATCTTATCGGTGGACCTTCGACAAAGACAAGGCTGAAGAAATTTGCGAATTCATCGAGCACCAGGTCCACGTTAAAGGCAAATGGGCAGGTGAGTTTATAAGGCTTGAACCCTGGCAATGTTTTATCGAATGTGTGATTTTTGGCTGGATTGATAAAAGAACCAAGTTCCGAAGATTTCTAGAAACATTTGTTTTGGTTCCCAGAAAAAACGGCAAATCTGTTCTCGCTGCTGGCACCGGCAATTATATGTTTCTGGCTGACGGTGAAGCTGGCGCCGAAATTTACTCGGGAGCCACAAGCGAAAAACAGGCATGGGAGGTTTTCAGACCCGCAAAGCAAATGATCGAGAAAACCCCTGGCTTTAAGAACTTTTTTGGAATTGAGATTTTCGCCAAGTCGATGTTTCACGCCGAAAGCGTTTCGCGATTTGAGCCGGTTATCGGAAAGCCTGGCGATGGCGCGAGTCCTCACTGTGCCATTATCGACGAATATCACGAACACCCGACCAGTGAGCTTTTCGATACTATGCAGACTGGTATGGGTGCTCGCGATCAGGCGCTGATGTTTACCATTTCGACAGCCGGCACAAACAAAGCCGGCCCATGCGGAATTTATTTTGATCAGTGCGTGAAGATCTTGGCCGGAACGATTCAAAATGATCGTGTGTTTGCAATCATGTATGGCCTTGACGAAAAAGACGACTGGACAGATTTAAAGAACTGGAAAAAGGCAAACCCGAATTATGGTGTCAGCGTCAACGAAGATTACCTGATTCAGCAGCTTGAAACCGCTAAGCAAAACCCATCGAAGCAGAACATCATCAGATGCAAGAACCTGAACCAGTGGCTATCAGTTGACACTGCCTGGATGGATATGTTGAAGCTGGTGAAATGCAAAGACCTTTCGTTAATTCCTGAAAGCATGACCGGCAAGCGCTGTGTTCTGGCTCTCGACCTTGCAAGCAAAATAGACATCGCCGCATTGAGCATCCTGTTTTTCGACGAAAAGGAATACTGGTCTTTCGGCAAGTATTACAGTTGCAGGGCTACTGTAGACAAACAAGAAAATCAGCATTACCAAACCTGGGAACTTGAAGAACGGCTGACCGTAACACCTGGCGAGCGCATCGACTTCAGCCAGGTCGAAGACGACATTAAAGAACTGTGCAAAACATTCCAGGTTGACGGCATCGCCTATGACCCCTGGCAGGCTGTTCAACTGGCGGCGAATCTGACCGCAGAAGGCTTGCTGATGATAGAAACCCGTGCCACGGTTCAAAACTTCAGCGAGCCGATGAAACTGCTTGAAGCGGCAATCTACTCGGGGGAATTCCATTACGACGGCTGCCCGATTTTGAGCTGGATGTTTTCGAACGTCGTGGCGCACTACGACAAGAAGGAAAACATTTACCCAAACAAAACCCGCAACGAAAACAAGATCGACGGTGTTGTTGCCCTGATTATGAGCATGAACGCAGCAACGCGCCTGAAGTCAACTCCAAAAGAACCAGAACCCGGAATAATCGTAATTTGATGAGGTGATAAATGGATTATTTAAGAATTGAAACTGCTGTGCTTATCGTTCGCAGACTGCGCCTGGTTGCTGAATTTGTGCCAGGTTCTGGCGCAAAATGCACCTTATGCGGCGAATGGAACCGCGCTGAGTGCGGGGTGAACATCCTCAAGAATGGCGTTCAGAGGCGTTATCACACCTGTGTAAACTGCGGCCACAAATTCCCAAGTGAACCCCGTAGAGAAATCACTATCAACACGCCCCAAAGTCTGTAAATTTTTAAAAATCATGCTTTAATGAATATGTAAATGGGCGGGAGTAATTAACCCGCTAACGACAAAGGCTGTGCGGAGCCGTCACCCTTCGCACAGCTTTTTCACTTTTAGGCGGTAAAAATGGGAATATTCAACTGGATAGGTCGATTCTTCAAAAACTCAGCGCCGATTTCGTCACCGAGAACCCTTGACGAGATGCTTGAGCTTTTGGGCGGCATTTCAGAAAGTTCGGCAGGCGTATCTGTCACCCCAGAAACCGCCATTAGACATTCAACGGTTTATTCGTGCGTAAAGATAATCTCTGAAACCGTCGCCCAGCTGCCCTGCGTTCTTTATGAGCGCGAAGCCGGCGACGATAATATCAGGAAGCGCGCACGAAACCATAGCTTATACAGCGTTCTTAGGAACGCGCCAAACGATTTTCAGACTGCTTTTGAGTTCTGGCAGTTCATGACGGCGGCCAAGGCGCTGCGCGGTATGGGTTGTGCCTATAAAAACATGATCGGGTCAAAAGTAATCGAGCTGATACCGATTGCTCCAGATTCCATAGTTGAAAACTGGAATTCTGATGGCTCGCATGACTTCGATGTGACCTTTGCCGACGGCAGGGCTGAAAGAGTAGACCCGAAATACATTTTCTGCATTAAAGGCATGACTCTCGATGGTCGG
>SABV01000439.1 GCA_009928855.1 Erysipelotrichia bacterium
CCGCTGTGAACCCTGTCGCCAGAACCGCGCACCGACACGTGGGTATAATCATCGCTGACAGCGCTGACCATAATAATCTGAGCAAGTTTGTCGCCGGCGTTCTGCTTAAGTTCAAACAACTTGATCGAACCGATCATTGGCAGCAGCGGAACCTTTGGGCCAACAAACAAATAGATCGAGGTATCTTCGAGGCGCAGAGTTTTGGCAGACGAATCAAGCATTCGATTGGCGCTTTCCCAGTCTTGCAGAAAATAGGCAAAGATCTTTTTGAGGTTACCCTGCTGTGGCTGCGGAAGAATTGCTACAAAGTCTTCAAGAGACTTAATGGACTTGATCTGATCAACCTTATCGGCGATTCCTTCGAGGGCCGTTGCAATACACTCTGCATGGTTAACATTCTTAAGGCTTTCTTCGCGGTCGTTATAAAAATAAGAAAAACCGCCGCCACCCGTAGCATGAACATACTCACTGACTCTCGAAAGCAAGCAGGTATGATCGCGCTGCTCAGCGTCAAACATTGTCGGGCGTTCTTTTACCAGAGTCAGCAGATTTTTAAACTTCTGACCGTATTCGACGAAGAAAGGCTTGGCAAAATCAGCCAGAATACCTTTAACAGGCTCAATAGCCCAGTCGCCCTTAAGACCCATCAGACAGAGAAAATCGTCATATTCTTCTCTGGCACCGGCGAGAGTTGCAATACCATGGGCCAGAATTGAGGTAGAACACCAGGTATAGGCTGGCAGACTGGGGTTGAAGAAAACACATTTTTCGGGAGCATTTGGGGTCGGGTGATGGTCTACAATATAAACCGGCAGTTTGTCGGCATATTTGTTATAAGGAGCCAGAGTGCCCTTGTCGAGCAAAAAAATAACTTTGGCTTCGGGGCATTCCTGCATTGCCTTGTCAAGCTGCTCCGGCTGAAGCATGAAACCCTCGGGAAAATTTGTAACGACATTCCAGCCTTTTTTCTGCAATACTCTTTTAAAAATCAGGCCGCTGGTTATGCCATCCGGGTCGTCATGACTGAAAACGAGAGCTGTTCCCTGGGGGTTTTCAATTACCTGCAGAATTTTCTGCAACCCGGGGTTGTTTGCTTTAAGTGTGCTCCATTGAGCCTGGTGACCCTCAACATTTTTGAATTCTGTGCGCAAAATGACCGCTTCTTCCATAATACATCCTTTCGGTTATTTGTTTACCCGAAAAGTATAGTTTGGCTTAAAGCATCTGGTCAACTATAAATCTGAAATCCTTTTCATTTTTGCCGCCAATCGTCAATCTTATATTGCCATGGCGGTCAGTACGATAAAGTTTTGTACCAATACGCTCATAATGGGAAATGGCCCTCGGTGAGGGGTGCTTGAAGCTGTTGTTTTTGCCAACCATTATGACGCCAACTGCTGGCGATACCATTTGCAAAAAAGGCATGTAATCACTGGTATCTGCGCCATGATGCGGCACTTTAAGAATCTGGCTCGATATTGCCGGCCCATATTTCATTATTTCACGCTCGGCATCTTCTTCAATATCACCGGCAAGCATAAGCTGCACCTTGCCATACCTTATCAATAGTGCAATAGACATATTGTTCACATCTGAATATGCTCTGGCGTTCGATGGCTTATCAGGATTAAGAACCTGCACAAAAAGCTCGTTGCCCCATTCGAGCACATCACCGGCCTTAACCGTAATCCGACGAATACGATTTTTATTGCACAAAATTTCGTAATCATCAATCGATTCTTTAGACGATTCTGATGGGGTTTCCCAGATTCGGTCGACATCAAACAGGCGCAAAACCTGAGTCATACCCCCAAGGTGGTCGTAATGCCAATTAGTCAGCACTGCACCGTCGAGTCTGGAAATCTTCTGGGTACGCAGATAATTTTGCACAAGTTCGCGACCCTGACGCTTGGCCTCAGAGACGGGAACACTGGTTCCGCCATCGATAAGAAAAGCTTTTCCCTTGGGTGTTCTGATAAGTATGGCATCGCCCTGACCGACGTTTATAAAATCAACGCGCAGTTCACTGCTGACATTGGAGGCGACAAGCCCAGCGCTGTCCGGGCTAAAAAAAACAGCCCAGATAAAAATCACCATAATCAGCAGCACAAAAAAAACAAAGTTGGTTTTTTTCGACTGAAAAGACTTCTGTTCATAACCATATTTGCTCATAAGCTTTTCAGCGCACCTCTACCATGTCAATAAATTTTGCAATTGTTTTTTCGGTCAGGCCAGGCACTTCTTTAAGGTCTTCAATCGAGAAAAAGCCACCATTGCTGTTTCTGAATTCTATGATTTTCTCAGCCATTTTTTTGCCGACCCCGGGCAGCGCGTTTATGTCATCAAAAGTAGCAAAATTGAGATTCAATTTATCCCCCGGTTTCCAAGATCCTGGATCGAGTTCAGTTAAAATTCCTCGCAAATTTATGACAACTGATTCTGTGCTAGCTGCGGATTGCAGGCCACCTCGAAGTGTAAAAGCTATTCCAGAATTATCGGTTAACCCAAAAAGTCGAAATAAATCAGGATCATACTCAGCAAACGTTAGCTCAGCCTCAAGTTTTTCCATACCCAAATCGATTTGGATGGGAAC
>SABV01000440.1 GCA_009928855.1 Erysipelotrichia bacterium
GTGGGCCTCGCTGTTATTTCAAATAGTGATGTAAACCGCACTCTGTTTCTGGTAAAATTCTCTGAGAAAATACCGGGACACTTCGTTGAGAATCAACACCATAACCACCGAAACATTTGCAGCGCTCAGAGCTTACCAGATAGCCTCTGAATTTCGCCGACGTGGTGTGCGCGTTATTCTTGGCGGATTTCACCCGACCCTGCTGCCAGAAGAGGCAGAACATTTCTGCGACGCGCTGGCACTTGGCGAGGTCGAAAATATCTGGCCAGAAGTAATTGCAGACCTTGGTCGCGGGCAATTAAAAAAGGTATACAAAAACCCTGGTTCTGGCCTGCATAATTTTAAATGCAACCGGGCAATTTTCAAAAACAAACACTATTTGCCGGTAAACCTGATAGAAACCAGCCGTGGCTGCCGATTTTCATGCAATTTTTGTTCGGTGCGCAGCTTTTACGGGTCAGAAGTGTATCATCGTCCAGTTGAAGAGGTCGTTGCAGAAATTACCAGACTCAACTCAAGTTTCGTATTTTTCGCTGACGACAATATTGCATCTCACCCCGACAAAGCCCGCGAGATTTTTCGCGCCATAAAGCCACTAAAAATCAAATGGGCCAGTCAGGCAAGCCTTACTTCTGCGACCAATCCGCAGTTTCTTGATGAAATGGCAGAAAGCGGCTGTATTGCCGCCGTAATCGGCATCGAATCGACAAACCCGGCCACCCTGCAGAAAATGAACAAAGCCTGGAGTAACCGACTCGGCGAAATTGATAAATTGCTGCAGGCTTACCGACAACGCGGAATAATGGTTTATGCCACCTTTGTTTTTGGCTACCCGCACGACACCGTTAACAGTATCAGCGAAACCGTCGATTTTGCCCTGGCACAGAAATTTTTTATGGCCAATTTCAACATGTTGCAACCTTTCCCGGGAACCCCCATTTACGAAGAGTTACGCGCGCAAAACCGCCTGATTTTTCCTAAATGGTGGATTGATCAAGATTATCGCTGGGAGTTAGCGGCATTCAGACCAGAAAATATGACTCCCGAAGAATTGTCGCAGGCTGTTAGCAAGGCACGCCAGCGTTTCAACAGTTTTTCGGGCATTTTTAGAAGAGCAGGCGATTTGTCGGCAAACTTTTCGAGTCCATTTAAAGCCCTGCTCTTTATGGCCGCCAACCTTATTTCTCGACGTGATATAAGCAAGAAAACGCGAATGAAGCCAGGTTTCAGTAATTGCGAACTCTTAACGACAAGGGCAGAGTTAAAATGAAAATTACCTTTATCAAACCCAATATGGGACTGGTCGGTGGCCGCCCCTATCTAGACCGCGGTCGAATGGAACCACTTACCTTTGCGGTACTGGCGGGACTGTTGCCGAGCGATGTCGATTGTGTTCTTTTTGACGACCGCTACGAAAAGATTCCCTACCATGAACCCACCGACCTGGTGTGCATCAATGTTGAAATTTATACGGCCCGGCGGGCTTATGAAATATCTGCAAGCTTTCGGCAGCGCGGTGTTAAAGTAATTCTGGGCGGGTTTCATGTGTCAATGATACCTGACGAAGCCTCGCAACATGCAGACAGTATAATGATCGGGGATGCCGAAGAAATTTTTCCCAAACTGGTCAACGATCTGGCCACCGGAAACTTGCAGCCAATCTACCAGGGGCACTTTCCGCCGCGTCTGCAGGGCTTAAAAACAAGATGGGACATATTTTCGGGCAAAAGTTACCTGCCTCTACGACTCACCCAATTCAGTCGCGGCTGCCCGAATCATTGCCGTTTCTGTGCGACCGGCTCTCTTTATCAGCGCACTCATTGCTGTCGACCACCGCAGGAAGTCGCGGCCGAACTTGCCGAACAACCACAAAACTTCGTTTTTTTTGTAGATGACAACATTGTGGCGCAACCAGACGTGGCCAAAGAACTGTTTCGTCTTCTTATTCCGCAAAAAAAGCGCTGGATCGGCCAGGCAAGCCTGAGTTTTGCAGAAGACGCCGAGCTCATGGACCTAATGAAACGCAGTGGCTGTGCCGGTCTGGTAGTCGGATTTGAATCTACAAGCCCCGAAAATTTAAAGCAGATGGGTAAAAACTGCAACATGCATCTAGACAGCTACGAACCAGTTATCAATAAGATACGTGACATTGGCTTTCAGCTGTGGGCGGCCTTTTTGATTGGCTATGATGCCGACAATATTGCGTCAATAAAACAAACAGTGCAGTGGGCCATTGACCAGAAATTCTGTTTTGCCGCTTTCAATATTCTCAGCCCTTACCCGAACACGCCGATTTATGAGGAGATGCAGTCACAGGGACGCCTGCTTTACGATAAATGGTGGCTTGATGACCGGTATCATTTTGGCGATTGTGTTTTCAGACCGGCACAAATGACCCCTGATGAACTTACCGAAGCTGGCTTCTGGGCACGGCGACGTTTTAATCACCCGGTTAACATTTTAAAAAGAGCTCTTGATTTTAAGACTAACGCCAAAGATCTCTGGAGCCTGGCGACCTATTTTGCCTACAACCCGCTGTTTCGCCGCGAACTGTTAAAAAAACACGGTATGGTATTGGGATACCGTTCATAA
>SABV01000441.1 GCA_009928855.1 Erysipelotrichia bacterium
CTGCTGCTTCGACCTGTTGCAGCGAAGTTGCCTGCTGGTTGTTACCATCGACAGGATTTGATGTTGCTTCGGCTTGTAGAACTTTCTTTCAATCATGAATGTGAGTCGTATTCAGATATATGGTTGCAGATTCTTTGCCCAGTAAGATTTCTATTTCGTTTCCCTTTATATTTGCAAACTTATCAACCATTGAATCTTCAGAATTGTTTATCAGACCATACATTGCTGCGTGATTCGGGCATAAAGCCAGATAGTTCTGGTGGTGTTGCCTTAGCAGCCCCGGCAAAAACTTGATGCTTTCAAAATAGTATTCGTCATTTGCCAGTTTGAATGGCAGTTCTGCCTGGCAAATCTGACATATCATCTGGCCATCTTCGTTAGTATAATACTGCCGCAAATATTCTTGCGCCTCGGCCTTAACAGCCTGCAGGTGAACATCAACAGTTCTTGTTCTCTGCTCTGTCTCTCTAGAACCCGCAGACATAGCCTGTTCAAAAACTCTGATTCCCCTACGCTCAGGGTTTACAGGCTCTCTGTCGGGAAGGTCTATATATTGAGAGTTTCTTCTAGACCTCAGAAAGTTTTCCTGTTCGTCCTCCGGAACCTGTGAAAACTCCTGCACGCGCCTGAGGTCTTCTGGAGTTTTGATTGGAACTCCGCCTTTTTGCAGAAGTTTAACGGCCGCTTCTGCGTTATCACAAAAACTATTCGAGTCAGGGCTTTCTTCGCCAAAATTGATTGCCTTCAGCCACTCGTTATTTCTATCATATGGGAAACCGCCAGGAAGCAAACTTGAACGCGCATTCGCCGGGATAACGAATGACCCATCTGTCTGTGGCACCCAGGGGGCTTCTTTGAGAAGACACACGATTGAAGAATCGGATGATCTAACTTCAGACGAAGCATTTTTGCGATATATCGCCTTCAAACACTCTACCGGCGAGTTCATAACTGTTTTCCACACAAGTCTGCAAAGATCCTCAAAAGGTTCCCTTAAAAGGTCGGCCAGTTCAGGAATGCTGTAATCACAATCAACTTCTGACGAAGAACGTCGCTGCCCTGGTGCCTTTCTCAGATAATGCCAGTTTGGGTTCGAACCGCACCAATCACTCTTGAGCGTTAAGCTTGTTGCTACGCCAACATTCTCTAAAAACCTGATCAGTTGATCGTTTGGAATTCCATATTTTTGGTAAATACTTGCAGTTGAACTGCGCTTTGAAGAAGAATCGATGGACATTGGCTCATAGTAAGCTTGCAACCCTGTTAATAAAAGTGGGGTATCAACGTATAATTGGCCGGGCTTTTCCCATGTATTTTCGGCAGACTTGAGAAACCGATAATCTTTAAAAAGTTCGGTCTGGCTGGGATTGCGTTCAAGAAATTTGCAGAATTTTTCAATGTCCTGAAAATGAATTTCGTCGCTGACATCTATTTGTTCATCAGAATATCTGGACTTCAAAAGGGCGGTAACATAATCTTTTTCGCCAACGTCTCGCACTCCTATTGCCCTCAGGAATCTTTTCGCACCATCTTGTTCCTCTTTGTCTTTTCCCGAACTGAAGCACTTCGGGTTAACTCTCTGGAATTGTGAATCTTCCAAGCCATCTGAACCAGGAAAATAGCATTTTTCAGGGGTACTGAACTCACCATTTTGCAGGCAAACAATTTTCAGATTTTTAAACGGCCTTATCCCGACTTCGCGTTCGTTCTCTTTGATTAGAATGGCATACAGCTTTTGAAACCATTCTGGTGGTTTTGAAAACAGCCAATTTTGAAAAGCAAGCGCTTCATCGGTCCAGAAATGGTAATAATTATTTTCCTCAACACTAGTGTTTAAAATTTTAAATATAGTATTGAAATCAAGCTCAGAGAGACTCAAATCGACTAAAAAACGATCAGAATTACTGTTTTTGAGGATGCTTGATAAAACCCAGGCCAGAGGTTGATCTTTTTCTGGAAAAAACGCTTTGAGATCTGAATTGGTGAATAGCTTTTTGTATGAGGCCCTTCCCTGAATCAATCTATTTGCAGGCGCATAAGAGCCAGAATTTGTTGGAACGAGCGGACTCTGCTTCATTGAAAATTGAATCCGACTTCTGATGCTCTGATAATGTGAAGATATATTGTCGTGAGAGTTTGGCAAAGTTCCTAGAAAGTCTGTTGTCAGCAGACCCATGCCCTTTATTTTATTTAAAGATTCGCTGGCCAGTTCTGAAACTTGTTCATAAAGAGGATTGTTAACAGGCGTGTCTTTTATACTTGCACGACTCAGTTCTGGAACAAAGGGTGCATGTATGTGAAAACGCAAACCGGAAACTTCTTTCTTGGCCGGAAAATAAATGGCAACCATGCCTGGATTGGCTGGAACAATCTTGTAGTTCTGCAACATTGCGCCTTTTTTCTGTGGTTTCTGTTTTTTCGGCCCTTTAACTTTCTCAAGCTCGAAGGCAATTGCCACATGCTGAGTTGTCAGGCCCTCTACCGGAGCCGTAAAGCGCAAAAATTCAAAACAAGATCTGTTATTTTCTGCTTTTTTTACAATCTGGATGTGATGCTCGATAATTTCTTTTCTGCTGAGCTCAGTGTTTGAG
>SABV01000084.1 GCA_009928855.1 Erysipelotrichia bacterium
GCTTGTCTGAAAGCTCCATAAGCTTTCTGTAACTCGTTTTTAGACGCGAGAATGCGGCCATAATAGAATTGCATCAGCATATTCATAGGGTCTTTGTTAAGAACGAGTTCTGCCTCATGCAGCGCCTCGTCATATTTTCCACTTAACAACAGCGCTTGTATTATTTTGAGATGCAGATTATGAAAATCAGGGTGCAGCTCAATGCGTTTTCTTAAAACAGTAATAGCTTTGTCAAATTCCATGATTGAGAAATAACACTCACTTTGGGCAACCGCTATGATGTTATTCTCTTCTGCCCGCAGTGAAAGTGCTTCACCAACTTTTATTGCTTCAGTGTAATTACCAAGGGTTTCAAGGCAGAAAAATTGCGCCAGATAAAAATCATAATCATCCGGGTATATCTGTTGCAGTCTGATGGCTTGCTTTCGACCTTCTTCATAGTCTCGATAAAGAAAAATCTCGCGGGTCAGCTCAAATTTTCCTGAATCTTTTGCTCCGGTTTCTATAATTCTACTGGCCGAAATTTCTACCAGACGCTTAATTTCAGAAGCTTCACCAATAGCATTCAAGGCAAAACACATCAAAAAAAGCGTGTCAGAACTGGCAGGATTTATTTCGTAAGCCTGCCTCAGATCCTCAATCGCCTCCATTACTGCAAAATTGACAAAGAATTTTTTACGTGCCGCTGCCTGAAAACGTAACGCCGCAGTTGCCGGAGAATCGCTCGCCGGTTGAAGTGAAAAATTCTGTGGCGGCTCGTAAAAATTTGCTTCTTTAAAAAACCAGCCCTTAAGCATGTCTTTGAAGCCAGAAAACCAGTTCTGCTGCGGTTCTTTTTGTTGCAAATCCCGGGCTAATTTATCTGCGTCTCCATAGCGCTGTCGCGGATCTTTCGCCAGGCACTTAAAAATGATTGCCTCAAATTCAGCCGAAATATGAGGGTTCAGCTCGCGCGGCGGTCTGATTTTTCCCTGGGTTATTGCCGCTACGATGGCTGCAGGGTCTTCTGCCTGTATCGGATGACTCATGGTCGCCAGTTCATACATGACTATTCCTAGCCCGTATATGTCTGTGAGCGGAGTAACCTTGCCGCGTTCGCCCATGAGCTGCTCGGGTGACGCGTAAGACAGAGTGCCCATGAACTGATTCTCTTTTGTGAGTTCACTGTCACCGCGTTGTTTTACCAGGCCGAAGTCGACTATTTTAAGCCTGGCGTCATCGCTGATCAGAATGTTCGAAGATTTTATGTCCCGGTGAATAATGCCTTGTTGGTGAGCGGCGGCAAGCGCTGATGCCGCCGAGAATAAGAGCTTGCGAACCTTGTCTGGATAATCCGGGTCTGAAAGCGGGTTTATCAAGTGATCCTGTAGAAAGTAGGGGGTGCCGGGCTGGCTTTCCTTTAAATAACCAGCAAACTGCAGGTCATTGATAGAATGCCCTGCATTGTGAATAAATCTGCACCTGCCGATAAAATCACGAATTGACCAGCCTGCGACAAATTCCATGATAAAAAAGGGCTGCCCATTATACTCGCCATAGCTGTAAATCTTTACTATACCAGAGTGATCCAGTCTGGCTATGGCAGAGGCCTCTCGCAAAAACCTGATTTTGCCGGTTTTTTCATTGGTTGCCTGATGCATGATTTTTATGGCCACATGTCTTGAAAGAGTCTCATCGTAGGCCTTAAAAACAGAACCCATGCCGCCGGCACCAATTTCTGCAATGATTTTGCAGCCGTTGACTATGGTTCCAACTACTGGCATTTGAGGTTGTGTGTTCATTTTGGGGCTTTTCTGCTTTTTATCTGGCTCGGCAAACCCTCGTAGATAGCCTTGCCAAAGAACTCATCCGGGTGAAAAAAACCGAAGCCGTGGTGTTTGTTTGCGATGTTTTCGGCAAAGCGTCTGTCTGAATTTGAATGGTCTGTACCAGGCTTGCCATCAGGCCTGGTTTCTACGCCTTCTTTCCACGCAGCGTCACCCACCATGAAGCTTTCTGCCCAGTTGATCGCATAGCCGTGTAAATGAAGCAACCGTTCAAGTCTCCATGCCATGCCGGGTTCTGGTTTTCGGTCTTCGTCATAGTGTTCGGCGTAGTCATAGTAATTAAAGAAAACACCCTTTTCAGCAAAAAGATGCATGGTGCCGTGCATGGCTTCTTCCACTTCTGAAATGCTTATATAGCCGAGCTCTATGCCGGCCTGATTCGAAACTATGGCCATAAAAATACCATCGTCAGTAAGCTGTTTGAGTTTGCTGAAAGCCTGCCGGTTAATTGCTACGTCATGACGCCCGTGCGGAGATGCTTTGCCGCTTCGGGCTTTTCTTAACGTCTGATCTGCGTCGAAGAATGCAACAACAAGATCTTTGCTTTTGATATGCTGTGGCAAGACCAGTGTTCGACGTTTATCTGGAAAAATCAAGTCGGATTACCTCATTTTAAAACCTTGCCAACCAGCTCTTCGAACATCTTTAATTCAGGTTCATGGCCAAGAATTGCCTGTTTCCAGAATGTTGTTGTTTCGAGATCGGCACCGAGGGTCTGACGTGCAACTTCGTGCGCCATGTTGCTGCCCGAAAGCTTGAGAAAGTCACGATATCTGGGCAGGAATTTTTCGCCTTCACGTTTGAACATCGCGAACAGACCCCGACTCAGCAGGTAGCCAAAACTGTATGGATAGTTATAAAACGTGACCCCACTGAGATAAAAGTGCATTTTAGAGGCCCAGAACATGGGGTTGGCACCATCTGTTTCAAGTAGTTCACCGAATTGGTTCTGCATCGCTTCTGTCATCAACTCTTTGAGCCTCGATACGCCAACTTCACCATGCATGCGCTCGTTGTGAAAAGCTTTTTCAAAATTGAACCTGATCGGGATATCAATCAAGAATGCGATTCCATCATTGATTGTGCTGGTTAAAACATTCAGTTTCTGGGCGTCACTTGTTTCGGGATCTGTTAGAATGCCATCGGCAAGAAGCATTTCGCCAAATGTAGAAGCCGATTCTGCAAGTGTCATCGGATATTCCTGCATGAATGGGCGCATTCCGCAAAGCTGAAAGCTGTGAAACGCGTGACCGATTTCGTGCGCCAGGGTTGAAATATCGTTTAAACTGCCGGCATAACTCATAAATACACGCGATTCTTCGGTTAAAAGTGAGCCGGTACAAAATGCTCCCGGTCTTTTACCTGCTCTTGGCTCTGATTCTATCCAACGTTTTTCGAGCGAGCTTCTGAAAAAAGCGCACAGATCGGGGTAGGCTCTGGCAAAAGCCTTATCGACTATATTGACGCACTCATCCCATGAATATCGATTTAACTGTGGAATAGCCAGAGGCGCTTCGCAGTCATACCAAGCCAGTTTATCCTGTTTCAGCGCTTTTGCTTTTGCTTTACCAAGCTTCTGAATAAACGGCCGGCTTTCTTCAATTGCCTTGAACATGGCATCGAGAGTTTTGCGCGAAATTCGCGACTGCATAAGTGAAACATCAAGAAAGTGTTCGAACCCTCTTTTTTTGTTCAGCATCAGACGAGTGCCTGCCAGGGCATTCAAGGCTGCGGCACACACGTCTTCTACGTTGTTCCATGCCTCGTTGCCATTTTTAAATGCTGATTTTCGCACCTGGCGGTCAGAATCCTGCATTATTGATCGACACTGCGCCATTGGGGTTTTTTCAACTCTACCGTCTGGCCAGTGCATGTCAAAAGACAGTTTGCCGGCAATTGTACTATATAGTCTGTCCCATGAGCTGAACCCGTCTACGCTTAGATCGGCAGCCAGCGATTCGAGTTCGCTGCTCATGGTTTTCTGAGCTTCTATGCGCATTTCGTTGAGGTGAAATTTTATGTCAGCAAGAAATT
Organism: Erysipelotrichia bacterium; assembly: GCA_009928855.1. GTDB lineage: Bacteria > Muiribacteriota > Ozemobacteria > Ozemobacterales > Ozemobacteraceae > Rifleibacterium. The sequence goes on from SABV01000084.1 coordinate 3,861, forward strand.
CACGGCTGGCAAATTTGTTAAAATCATTGTCTGATGCATTTTTGAGTCCCATTTTTATGTGAATGGCAATCTTGCTGAACTCTGCGCTTATTCCATCTATTTCGGCTGATTCACGACTGTATGCTTCATTGTTGGCATCAGCAGCGCCCAAACACCCCACGTATGAAGAAAAATGTGATAGACGGCGCATTAGCTGCTCAAAGTCGAGAAACACTTTCTCCCAGGCAGGTTGGTTGTCTGAAGCAAGAGTTTTAAGAGCAGCGGCTGTTTTTTGCAGCTCTGTAATATCGGTGACCAGCTTTTGTTTGAAGCTTAGCATTTCATGGCCGTTAAATTCTTTAAAATAGCTGCTCAAATCCCATACTACGCCTTTGTTCATGTTAAAACCTTTCCTGACCAATTTTTATCTTTTATACCATATTGCCCACAAACTAGGCCACAAAAAACCATTAAGCCATGCTGTATTGAAAATTATCGGGAGTGGGTTTATACTGCGACTCTTGAAGCGAGGCGGTTGTTTATGAATGAATTATTGCAGACCGGAACAGAAGCTTTTCGACATCCATGGGCTGCCGGTCTGATTTTTATTGGCACCTTTATAATGATTTCTTTCAGGCGCATGAGCATTCTGCCCATTGGCCGTCCTTCTGCTGCACTGCTCGGGGCTGTGCTCATGGTGGCTTTCGGGGTTGTTGAGTCAGAAGAAGCTTATCGGCTGGTTAACTGGGATACAATTTGTCTGCTTCTTGGTATGATGATTATTGCAGAGCATTTGCGTGCTGCCGGTTTATTCGAGCGCTTTACCAGAGTTGTTGAAAAGTTTAACTCTCCATTTGGCTTGCTTATAGCTGTTTCGATTTCTTCGGCATTGCTTTCAGCCATTCTGGTGAACGATCCCGTTTGTGTTGTCATGACACCGCTTGTAATTGAAGTCTGTCGACGCAAGCGTTTAAAGTTGTTGCCATATCTGGTAATTCTTGCGACCAGTAGCAACATTGGCTCAAGCCTCACTTTAACCGGAAACCCGCAGAATATGATTATTGGCAGTCTCTCAAGGCTTGGCTATCTGCGTTTCGTATTGCTGATGTCTTTGCCGGTAATTGTTGCAATGCTGATAAATTCTTTGCTGGCCTGGCTTTATTATGGTCGAGATCTTTTACTTGACGATACCTCGATAGAAAAGGGCGAGTTTTTGCCTGTTCGAGAAAGCATCCCTGAACAAATCGTTAAAACAAGGCGCCTCAGGGTTGGGGTGGCGGGTTTGTGTCTTGCCTGTCTTGGTTTTGTCTCAGGCTTTTCTATGGCTTTTTCTGCACTTGCCGGCGCGGTTGTGGTCATAACTTTTCATCGCAAAGATCCCTCTGAATTGCTTGAAAAAATGGAATGGTCACTGCTGCTGTTCTTTGCTGCTTTGTTTGTAGTAATTGGCGGTTTGCAGACCAGCGGCCTGGCCAGTGCGGTAACTGCCTGGTCGATGCATCTTATTGCCGGCGACATGATCAGCCAGGTCTGGATATTTTCTGGCATTACTCTTGTCGGCTCCAATCTGCTTTCAAATGTACCATTTGTTCTTTTGGCTTCTCAAAGTGTTCCATCTATGGGAACGCCAGATTTATTCTGGTGTCTGCTTGCTTACGTGAGTACGATAGCGGGCAATCTGACTATATTTGGCTCTGTTGCCAATATGATTGTGGCCGAAACTGCGAAAGATGACTGCAAAATATCGTTCTGGGCTTTTGCCAGATTCGGCATTGTTTCAACCATTCTTTCGCTGTTGACAGGAGTCTGGATTCTAACCCAGATATTTCTCGTCATGAACATTTCAATAAGGTGATTCTCTGGGTTGTTTTCTCTGCTTTTTATGTGATACCATTACGGTATTACTTTGTAGAGGAGTACAATAAGAGTATGAGAAAAAGTTTTGCTGTTCTTTGTTTTGCTCTTGCAACGGCGTTGTTTCCAGGGTATTCAGCTGTGGCTGACGAATCTTCGACTTCAAGATATATAGTGCGCTTCGAATCAGAGGGGCTCAAGATTAAAAATCCAGATCATGAAACCTTTGTTTCGCATCTGCAGCAGAATTTACGAAAAAATATGGCCGGATTGCCGGGCATCGTAAAATCGCCGATGAAGGCTAATGTTACCCCTCTCTGGATAGCGAATTCTTTTGCTATCGATGCTACCGAAGCCCAGATCGAAAAAATCGCCAGACTTCCCAATGTTGCCGAAGTTGTGCGTTCTGAATACAGAATTTATGTAGACAAGGATATCAATAAAAAAGCAGTTAAGGCTGATCCGGCTGTTATTCAATGGAGTGTTCAAAAAGTGCGTGCTCCAGAAGTGTGGCAAAATTTCAGAATCGACGGCGCCGGCGTTGTAGTTGGCGTTCTTGATACTGGCATAGATGGCAAACATCCTGCTTTTGAAGGCAAACTTCTGGCTTTCAAAGATTTTACGCTTGATGCATCGCCTGAACCCACTGATACTCAGGGGCACGGCACTCACGTTTGTGGTTCCATTGCAGGCTCACAGGGAGTTGGCGTTGCTCCCGGTGCCAGACTTATTGTTGGCAGAGTTTTTGACAATAAAGGCGGAACCACTGAAGATGTTCTTCTGGCTGGTATGCAATGGATGCTTGATCCTGATGGTATGCCAGAGACCAGTGATAGCCCAAAATTGATCAACAATTCATGGGGCTCAAATGATTCTACAAGCAAAACTTTCTGGGTTGCTGTCGAAAACTGGGTGCAGGCTGGCATTCTTCCGGTTTTCGCCGCCGGCAACAATGGCATGTGGGGCGGAAAAGTTGGAACTCCGGCAGCCTTCCCACATTCCTGGGCCGTTGCCGCTACCACGCAAACCGATGCTCTCGCTTATTTCAGCAGTCAGGGCCCTGTCGCCTGGGATGGCGCACCACTTATGAAGCCAGATGTTGCCGCTCCCGGTGATAAAATCATTTCGTGTGCTATTGGTGGTGGTCTTGTCTCTAACAGCGGCACTTCGATGGCGTGTCCACATGTTGCCGGCGTTGCTGCGCTGATGTATCAGGCTGACCCGACTCTTACAATTGAGCAGGCACGCCTGATTGCCGAAGAAACTGCAAAAGATCTTGGCGCCGCCGGTAAAGATGGCAAATTTGGCTCTGGCCTGATCGATTCTTATAAAATTGTCGAAAAAATTCTGCAGAACTCTGGTCTGGCATCTGCTTTTGCCGCTTACGAGTCTGTAATACACACAGAAAAAGCCCTTGTTGGAATGCAGCCAGTGTCGCCACTCGCAGCACCATTGGCTCGCTCTATCATCGAACGTTCATGCACTCTTGATGACGGTCAGTTCAGAGCTCTTGCCATCAGCGTTGCTCAGAACGGTGGCGAAGCTTCGCAGGCTCTCTTAAAAGAAGCTACCAGCACGAGATTGGCCAGAGAAATTCACCGCTGAACATGTAACTGACAGTGTTAAAAAGGGCCCGGCTCAGTTCGCTGATCCGGGCTTTTTTATATAATAAAACTTTGTGTCCGTGCTTGACACCAAGCTGTAAATGCCGCATTATTGTGCCCAAATTAATTCGTGCAGGAGAAATGAATTGCAGGATTTCAGAGAATTTGTCGAAAAAAACATTGTTGTTTTTGACGGTGCCATGGGCACAAGACTCTACGAAAAGGGAGTCTACATCAACAGGGTCTACGATGAACTCAATCTCTCGCAGCCTGAGTTGGTTCAAGAAGTCCACCGCGAGTATCTGGCAGCAGGCGCGATGGTTCTTGAGACAAATTCTTTCGGTGCAAATCGTTTTAAATTGCAACCGCATGGTCTTGTCGACAAACTTGAAGCGATAAATTTCCAGGCCGCCAGACTGGCTAGAGATGTGGCTGGTGATAAAGCCTGGGTTGCCGGTTCTATCGGGCCGCTCGGTATAAGAATTGAACCGTGGGGCAAAACATCCGTCGAAGAAGCTGAAGAGGCGTTTTCAGAACAGGCTCGAGGACTGCTTGCCGGTGGCGTTGATCTTTTTATTCTCGAAACTTTCTTTGATCTAAACGAAATTCACCAGGCGATTATCGCTATTCGAAAACTTACCGACAAGCCAATAATCGCATCTATGACTATAAACGAAGACGGCAATGCTCTCTATGGCACCAGCGTGGATGTATTCACCCCCAAACTTGAGATGTGGGGTGCAGATGTTATTGGTTTGAATTGCTCGGTAGGCCCGAAAACCATGTTTGATGCCATGGAAAAAATGCGGGCGCTTACAACTCTTACTCTTATCGCCCAGCCCAATGCCGGTCTTCCCAAGGTCGTAGACGGGCGCATGATCTATTTATGCAATCCTGAATACTTTGGGGAATATGCCCGCCGTTTTATTCAGCTTGGCGTGAGAATTGTGGGCGGCTGCTGTGGCACAACTCCAGAGCATATAAAATGGGTAGCCAATTCTGCAAGAGCCTTGACTCCGGGCGGAAAACCAGAAATTGCGCAAAGCCTTAAGCAAAAAGAAGAGGCTGACCTGCAGATCGAGATTGTGCCTCAGGAACTAAAATCATCGTTGGGCCGCAAAATAGCCGAAAAGAAATTTGTAGTGACAGCTGAACTGACTCCACCAAAGGGCTGCGATGCCGAAATGGTCATTCAGCGTGCTCAGCAGCTCAAAGATGCCGGAATTGATGCGATAAATATTCCTGATGGGCCGCGCGCATCGGCAAGGCTCAGCCCGCTTGCCATGTCGCTGCTTATTGAAAAGAGAGTCGGCATTGAAACAATTCTGCATTACTGCTGTCGCGACCGCAATATTCTTGGTATTCAGTCTGACCTGCTTGGGGCATACGCTCTCGGCCTTCGTAATATTCTTGCCATAACCGGTGATCCGCCAAAAGTGGGTAATTATCCGCAGGCCACTGCAGTATTTGATATAGATTCTATTGGTCTGGTAAACGTCATTCATCGTCTCAATCATGGTCGTGATCTTGGTAATAACGCAATTGGCCGGCCGACCGGCTTTTTGTGCGGCGTTGGAGCCAACCCAGGTGCGATCGATCTTGATCTTGAGGTAAGCCGCTTCGAGTGGAAAGTCGATGCCGGTGCTGAGTTTGCTATTACACAGCCTGTTTTTGATACCGATCTGCTCGAACGTTTTCTTGATCGCATCAGCCATGTGAGAATACCTGTATTTGCAGGAATCTGGCCTCTTGCCAGTCTTAAAAACGCCGAGTTCATGAATAACGAAGTTCCAGGAGCCTCGGTTCCTGAAAATCTGCTGGCAAGAATGCGTAAGTTTGGCTCTATTGAAGCTCAACGCGAAGAAGGTATTGTAATTGCCCGTGAAGCGCTCGAAAGAGTTCGCAAAATGGTCGACGGAGTTCAGATAAGTGTTCCGTTCGGCAGAGTAGAAAGCGTTCTCAAGGTTATTGAACCTCTTAACCTCTGATGGAGAAATTCATGAACCCCATAAGTGTTGAAGAATTCAAAAATTTGCTGGAGCAGGGTGTGCTTATTTATGATGGTGCAATGGGCACAAACCTGCAAACGCAAGGGCTCGGCCTCGAAGATTTTGGAGGTCGCGAGGGGTGCAGTGAGGCATTGAATCTTTTCTGCCCACAGGCTGTCATCAAGGTTCATAAGGCGTTTCTTGAGGTCGGTTGCCAGGTTATCGAAACCAACACTTTTGGCGCCACCAGAATCACGTTGCGCGAATACCAGCTCGCAGACCGCGTAGTTGAAATAAATCGCAAAGCTGTCGAAATGGCTCGTGAAGCCATCGACGCTCTTTCCCTCTCATATCGCCCTCTTATTGCCGGCTCTATCGGGCCAACGTCAATGCTGCCATCGCTTGGAAACATCGGTTTTGACGATATGGCTGATGCTTATTCAGAGCAGATGAATGCGCTTTTTGAAGCCGGGGTGGATATTTTTCAGATCGAAACCTGTCAGGATCTTCTACAGATCAAGGCTGCGCTCTACGCTGCCGAAAAAATATTTAAAGCACATGGCCGTCGCTGCCCGGTAGTAGTTTCTGTAACTCTCGAGCCCTCCGGTACAATGCTTGTCGGAAGCGATGTCAGCGCGATAACGGCAGTTCTTGAACCCTACGATTTTATCGACGTTCTAAGCATTAACTGCGCTACCGGACCTCTCGAAATGGTGCGCCATGTTGCTCACCTGGCTGAATACTGGCCTAGAGCCGTCGGAGTCATGCCCAATGCCGGTTTGCCTGAGAATGTTGATGGAAAGCCTTTTTACCGCATGACTCCCGCTGAGTTTGCCTCTTATCATCGCCGTTTTGTGACAGAATATGGTGTTAACGTCGTCGGGGGGTGTTGTGGCACAAGACCCGAACATCTGGCCGAGGTGGTTAAAGAGGTCGGCGGGCTTCTGCCCCCGCCCAGGGAGATCAACAAAACGCCGCAGGTTGCCAGTCTGTTCTCTGCTGTTTCTTTGAGGCAGAACCCGGCCCCTGCACTGATTGGCGAAAGAACTAATGCAAACGGTGCTCGTCAGTTCAGAGACTTGCTTGAAGCCGAAGACTTCGATGGCATGACATCAATGGGGCGGGAACAGGCCCGCGGTGGTGCTCACCTTGTCGATCTATGTGTCGCTTTCGTTGGTCGCAATGAAGTCGCTGATATGCAAAAACTTGTGCCGATGTTTGCGACTCAGGTGAATCTGCCACTGGTCATTGATTCAACCTCGCCAGAAGCGATAGAAGCAGCCCTTAAAAATCATGGCGGCCGCTGTGTAATCAATTCTGTGAATCTTGAAGATGGTGGAGCGAGAATGCGCTCTATTGCGGCTCTGGCTCGAAGCTTTGGCGCGGCTCTTGTTTGTCTTACCATAGACGAAGAAGGCATGGCAAAGACTGCTGCGAAAAAACTCGAAATTGCTCTACGCATAAAAAATATTCTGTGTTCTGAGTTTGCTTTTCGTGAGTTTGATCTTATTTTTGACCCGCTTACCTTTACCGTCGGCAGTGGAGATGCCGATCTCAGAAATTCAGCTGCCGAAACTCTGCATGCAATAAAGCTTATCAGTGAGCAGATTCCTTTGGCAAATATAAGCCTCGGAATCAGCAATGTCTCTTTTGGTTTGAAGCAGTCCTCGAGAGAAATTCTTAATAGTGTTTTTCTAGCAGAAGCCGTTCAGAACGGCCTTTCTTGCGCTATTGTGAATCCGGCACGCATAATACCAATGTTCTCTATATCCGAAAATGAGAAAAAGCTGGCTCTCGATCTTATTTACAACCCACGCAACGATGGTAGCGAACTCTCTGCCTATTTGAACGCTTTTGCAGATTGTGCGTCAACTATTGCCAGAAAGAATGTTGATTCTTTGCCTCCATCTGAGCGGCTTACCGAAAAAGTTATCGAAGGTGACTCTTCAGCAATGGAGTCGCTGGTAGATTCGTTGCGGCAACAGTTTGCGCCAGAATACATCATTAACGAAATCCTGCTTCCGGCCATGAAAAAAGTCGGCGAATATTTTGCCTCAGGACGCCTGCAACTGCCATTTGTTTTGCAATCTGCTGAAGTTGTAAAAAAAACAGTTACATGCCTCGAACCATACATGGAAAAAAAGGAAGCCGATCCTGATAGAAAGCTCATATTGGCTACTGTTGCCGGTGATGTGCATGATATTGGTAAAAATCTCGTTAATATAATGCTTTCCAATAATGGCTTTAATGTTATCGATATCGGCATCAAGGTTGATATCGACGCGATGATCAGAGCCGCACAGGAACATGGTGCCCGTGTGATTGGCATGAGCGGTCTGCTCGTGCGTTCGACTCAGATCATGAAAGAGAATCTCGAAGAATTGAATCGGCGTGATTTTCTGCCTGCTGTGATTCTTGGTGGTGCCGCTTTGACACCTGAATATGTTGAAAATGAGCTTGCATCAATGTACCGTGGTCAGGTGTTTTACGCTCGCGATGCCATCGATTCGATAAAAATAATGCAGAGTCTCACTGATAAAGCTCGAAATAGCAAAATTGCTGCCGAAAAAAAGCCGTCGGTAGAAATAAACAAAAACGCAGTGCTGCCGCCAGAGATCGAAAATGCCGTAAAAGCTAATCGGCACCAGTTTATGGCAGATACCCAGTCTCTCGAAGCACCTTTTTATAGCAACCATTTGCTTGATATCGCTTCTGCCGATCTCTTTGCCCTGCTTTCTCATAAAGTTCTTTTTGAAGGGCGCTGGGGATTTAAAAAAGGTGATTTGAGTGAAGCCGAATATCAGAATGTCCTCGAAACCAAGGCTCGGCCTGCTCTTAATCAGCTTATAGAATTTGACCGCGAAAATGCTGTTCTGCAGAATCGCGCCGTGTATGGTTACTATCGCTGTCGAGCGGTAGGTAACAATATCAGGCTTCTCGACAATGCCGGCAACGCTATAGCTGAATTCTGCTTTCCAAGGCAAAGAAAATCGCCTTATCTCTGTCTTTCTGACTTTGTAAGCGATGCCGGGGATGATCTTATTGCCCTCTGGGCTGTTAGCGTTGGTGACAAGATAATTCAGGCCGAAAAGCAGCTTTATAGCGAAAATCGTTATTGTGATTACCACTTCCTGCATGGTCTTGGCGCAGAACTGGCAGATTGTGCTGCCGTGTACGTTCATCGTCAAATTCATCATGAACTTTTTGGAAAAAAATCTTCTGCAGAAACTCAGCTGGACGGTTGTCGTTATTCATTTGGTTATCCGGCCTGCCCGGATCTTGCCGCGCAGCGTGAATTGATGAGAATTCTCAATGCCGAAAAAATCGGTATTGGCTTGACCGAGTCAAATCAGATGGTACCCGAGCTCTCTGTTTCTGGATTTATTCTTTTTAATCGGCACGCGCGTTATTTCGTGCCCTGAGGTGATTATGAAAAACAAAAAGGTCGATGACACGATAGATCTTCTCCAAAAACCGCCAGAAGTTTTTGCCGGCATTATGCCGATGCAGCGATGCCTCTATTCTTCGCGAATTTACCTGAGAAGACTTGGAAAACTCGATGTGGCTGAACTTTTCAAACTGTACAAAAAAAATCGCCGGTATTTGACAAAATGGTTGCAGCCACAGCCTGAAATATTGAGAATAGACAACATTATTGCCCTGATCAAAGAAGATCAGATTTACGCCAGAAGAGGGCAACGTCTTGATCTGGGTATATTTGACTGCCAAAATGATGCGATGCTTGGCCGTATAGCACTGCATTCCGTAGATTACGGTATTCAGCGTTCAGCAGGAGTTTCTTATTGGCTGAATGAAGAAAACGCGGGGCATGGTCTGATGACTGAGGCGCTTGCCACTGTTGTGTCGTTTGCATTTGAGGAAGCGGCTCTACACCGAATCTGGCTCAATGCCATCAACCAAAATCTGGCTTCATTAAAACTTGCTGCAAAACTTGGTTTTATAAAAGAAGGCATTTTGCGACAAAACCTTTTTATAAACGGATCATGGCAGGATTCAACTCTTTTTGCTCTGCTCGAAAATGAATATGACAAAATCGCCGATAAATGGATCGAACA
>SABV01000442.1 GCA_009928855.1 Erysipelotrichia bacterium
CTCATGCTGGCGGGCTACTGCTACACGCATATTTCACAGAAGAAATTCGGAGTGGGCAAGCAAACGAATGTTCAGCTTGGTCTGATGCTGGCAGCACTGTTGCTGCTTCCGATTACCTTTACCGCTTCGACGGCGATTCCTGAGAACCCCACTTTATGGCTTTTGATAAATCTGTTCAAATCGACCGGAATCCCCTTCTTTGTTCTGGCAACACTTTCGCCGATGCTGCAGCTTTGGTTTGCTCACACCAATCACAAGCTGGCCGACAACCCGTTCTTTCTATATGCAGCCAGCAACACCGGCAGTTTTGCCGCACTGCTTGCCTACCCTTTTCTGATCGAGCCGTTTGTCGATCTGGCGACTCAAACAACCCTGTGGGCAGCCGGCTATGCAATTCTGACAGTTCTCATATTTTTCTGCCGAAAATCGGTTAAGACCAAATTTCCTGAGCAGACAGACGAAAAGCAGCAAAACACGGAATCTATTGACAAAAAAACTATTATCAAATGGGTTGTCGCAGCATTCATTCCCTCGAGCCTGCTTATGGGCAGCACACTGTTCATCACCACTGACATCGCACCCGTACCGCTGCTCTGGATACTCCCGTTGATGATCTTTCTGATAACCTTTATAATAGCCTTTTCACCAAGAAACCTACCATTCCGACTGATAGAAAAAATGGCTGTCGTAGCAGTATTCGCATTCACGGTGGCCTTCGATCTCTATTTTCATCAACATCTCAGGCTGACCATACCCCTGCATCTCTTAGTTCTGTTTTCAATCGGCCTCTATTGCCATACTTATCTGGCCCGCTCAAAGCCGGCTGTAAATAACCTCACCGCTTTCTACGCTTGGATTTCCGTCGGCGGCATGCTGGGCGGAGTTTTCAATACTCTTGTCGCACCTTACATATTCATCGGCTACACGGAATATCCGCTGATTATAGTTGCGGCAGCAGCTTTTATCTACCATAACACTAATGAAGGCAACCAAAATCAGCCAAAACCTGCGAGACTGACAGCTCTGGCAACAGGACTTGTCACAGCAACCAGCATCATTGCCATAAGATCGAGCGATTTCTCTCTTATCCTGAAAAAACTGGCCGCAAGACACTATTTCGAAGTAAACACCGGGTTTGTGTTCAATATCTGCGAATGGCTGACGAGTAACAGTCTCTTCTTGAAAACCACCCTGGTAATACTCATAGCAATGACTCCCTTGATTTACATCTCCAGGATTAAAAGATTCAATCTGGTTGCGGCAGTAATTGGCATGATGCTATGTTTTTATGCCTATGAAACCGCTGCTTCAGATAATGTGATATTTGATACGCGTAATTTTTTTGGAATCAAAAAAGTGAGTATCAAACCTAAAAGCGGTGCCAGAATACTTTCCCACGGCTCAACCAACCATGGGGCACAGATATTTGCACCTGCATGGCGGCAGACACCGCTCACCTATTACCACCGCCAAGGTCCCGCAGGCGATATTTTTGCATTACCCGCCGCGCAAAAAGAAAACTTCAAGGCCGGCATAATCGGCCTCGGTGTCGGAACTCTGGCGACTTATGCCAAACCCGGAAACGAATTCACCTTTTATGAAATTGACCCTGATATAATTGACATGGTCAGCGGCGAATTCCCGATATTCTCATTCATTTGCGATAATGCATCACAAACCCGCTTGATTGCCGGCGACGGAAGATTAAAGATAAAAGAAGCACCGGCGAATTATTACGACCTGATACTTCTCGATGCCTTTTCTTCAGACGCAATACCAATGCATCTGATTACCAATGAAGCCGTGCAGACTTATCTGCAATGCCTTCAACCTGACGGAGTTCTGGCGTTGCACGTTACCAACCGCTATCTGAATCTTCTGCCGGTATTGAAAAAAATAGCAGAGGCCAATGACCTCAAAATAATGTTTACGAATGATTTCGACTTTGATGCAGCCAATAAAAGCAATTATATGCGCAAAAAATGTATTTATGTGGTCATGGCCCGTTCTTACGAACCGATAATTGCACTCAAAGAAGTCAAAAACAAAACCTGGCAGGAAATGCCTTCCGACACCCATGAAGTTGCCCTCTGGAGCGACAGTTTTTCAAGCATAATACCGATTCTGAAGTGGTGAGAAAGCCGGTCAAAGCCCTAAGCGCCCTGCCTTCGAGCCCTGGCAGATTTGTTTTCGGCTTTCTTTATAAACATATTAAATGTGTATTTATCATAATTCAGTTTCTCTGCCATATCCTGCAAAACGGCATCTTCTTCGAGTGAAATGACGCCATCGGCAAAGGCCATCTCGGCCATTCCTTGAAATATAGCAACCGACAACGGCTTATTATCGCTTATCGGGACCTCAAGAGAGCCGTCTCTTGCCGCCTCGACAATCTCGCTTAAATCAGTCTCGGGAAGCATGTAACTCTCTGCCGTCTTCCGTAACAACCTCACTTCCGCTTCATCCGCAACCCCGTCGGCATAAAGAATCTTCGCCATCGCGCTTACAATTTCTTTGCCCGAAGCCATTCTCTCAACTTTTACTATATCTTTGCGCCTGTCCGAGTTCTTAACGTAGTATTC
>SABV01000443.1 GCA_009928855.1 Erysipelotrichia bacterium
ATAATTGCCAACGCCTTTGGTAAATTTTCCACTCGTGATGGTATTGTTTTGAATTATTTGCCTGTATACGGCAACGGTAATAGCCATAATCAATGGTTGACAAGCCCCTTACAGTTGTATCTGTGGAAATCTGAAGAACAATACATCGAAGAATATCTTGATAAAGCTTATTTTACCGCCGCGATGTTTTCGCGTGCCTTTGCTCCTGTGCTTTACTCTAAATCAGCTTCTGGAGGCAAATTATGAAGGTTCGTCCGGCAATGTTTGCCGTTTTGTTTGTTTTGGCTTCGCTTTGTCGCCTCTCCGCCGAAATTCCGTCATCTGTGGGCGTTGTGGATATGGTTACGGCGACAGTTCTGCACCCAATGATGTCACTGTTTGACTTCAGTCGCATGGGTTTTTATGATGTTCCGTTTGGTCTGCCTCCCAGAGAGTTTAATGCCGCTGTGCAAAAAGCAAAAATCTTACCTGACGATCAGAGAAAACTTCTTGAAACTGAAATTGCAGAACTTGATCGACAAGCCTCGGAGGCTAGAAAACAGCATTTTATTATGCAAAACAAAATCAGGGATGCGGCAGACGGAGTTGATAACACTGACAGCGAAGCTCTTCTTGCTTCACTGTCGGCTGAGATAGAGAGTGTTGCAGCGCGACGGCCGCTGCTTAAATATCAGCTCGATTTTCCTGAACTTACTTCTCCTGAGAGAACGAGAGAGTTACTTGTAAAAATTGAGTCTGAAGTTCTTGCTGCCATCGAAAAGGCTGCTGTTAAAGCTAAAGTTGAAGTTGTGCTGAACTCTTCTACGCCTGTAAATTCAACCAGCGCGCAGGAGAGGGCATACCGCCGATCTTTTGAAGTTCTTGATGGCAACAGCTTGCCGGCAATTGAGACAGATCTTTATTATGCCTTTCTTACTGAATCTTTTTCAGAAAACAACGCTTTAAGATGGCTAGACTTGAGCAGGCAGCCTGATGCTCGGCCGTTTATACCGCTCAACCCACATCCTCTTGTTTTAAAAGGCGGCTTGAACCTGACTCCCGAAGTAGTCGCCATAATTCTTGCCGACTATAAATGCGATTCTCGCGCCATCGAAAAACTGCTTTTTCTGCTTAAATCAAGATATGCAAAAACTCCCTGAACTGTTCTCTGTATAAAAAAAGGCCGGGGCAAATGTGCCCCGGCCTTTTTTGCTCCGACAAGAATTGCTCTACTTTTGCTGGCGCGAATCGAGCGTTCTGATTCGCATGCGGCTGTCGTAGATAAGCAGCATAGTATTAAGCGTTCGCGTGTTTGGCTTCATGGCAGGATTTGCGTTGTTCAGTTTCGGGCCAGGGCCTGAGTCTGGCCATGTCCAGTTTGCCGATCCGTCATCGCTGACAAAGTAGTTCCAGTCTCTGGCATCATCTTCTGCCGTTATGACTACAGGGCTGAACATCGGGAAGTCACCTGGCAAGCCCCTGAAAAATCCTAGTAATGCACCGCCGGTGGCGATATTCGGGGCGAGTGTTCCGGCGTTTCTTGTTGTTGAATTCTGAGAAGACCAGGTCTTGGCGTCTCCTGAAACTGCATCAAGGTAGCCAACGGTTACAGTTGCAGTAGCCCCGCCGGCGTTGTCTGTGCCAAAGGGATACATTGAGAATTCAACGCTGTCTTCAAGAAACTTCGGTGGAACACCCTGTTGAACCAGGGCCGCTACTGCTTCCACATCGGCTGTGGTCGCGGGGGCAACTACAGCTGCAGATTTTTGTGGCAATGCTCTTAGCTGCCGGCCGGTTATGTCGGGGATATTGCCGTTGTTGCCAGGATTCCATGTGGTTGCTGTAGATTCTGCATTTGTAATTGTTTCCATCAGCTCAAAAGGTAATTGCTGATAGCCACTTTGAGGAAGATCAGCAATAGCCGGAATCAAGGATCTTTCGTCGGTTTTGCCATCAATCATGGTAACCCAGGGGATTGGGGGAACATTGTCTCGCACATTCAATACGAGATTCAGTTTGTAGGATTCTGAGTTTCCTGATGAGTCTGTAGCAATCACATCAAATTTGTATGGTTGATAACCGGGTGTGTTGTTGGCATAGTTTTTCGCGATATTGCCATAGCCTATTTCGCTAAGCGCAACAGTGAAACCGAGGTAACTGTCTGTTTGAGTGTCGGCGCCCGGAGTGTTTTTGGCTACAAATATGTTACTGCCTGACAGTAACTGTGTGTTGAGGCCTACTGGCGCAGCATACTGTGATGGAGCGGTTATGAACTCATATTTAAGTGATGCGGAACGGTTTTCTTTGCTGAATACAGGTTTAAGATTGTATTCCGAGGTTTTGTCGCTGGCATATCCATCGTTGTGAATACGGTTGTCAGCAGAATCTTCTTTGCTTACGCCGGTTTCGCTGGAATTTTCCCATGGGTTGTTGTCGCTGAGCTGAAAGTAGATATTAGCCGGGTTCGTTTTTCCATCTGGGCCTATGCCCGAAGCGAGCGGCTGGTTAGTGAACCCGAAGATGTTTCGGGGGTTGGTTTGATTCTGCATAAGGGTCGGTTTAGATTTATCGACGCCGAGAATAAGGGC
>SABV01000444.1 GCA_009928855.1 Erysipelotrichia bacterium
GGCCCTGCTTCACCCATTAAGCCCATGCCGGTCGCCATCGGGAAAATAGTAGGCCCGTTTACAACTCCGCCAGCCGCAAAGGCCATCGCTCGACCTCCCAAAAAAACATTGCCGTTAGCATTTTTAAATAGGCTTGAAAACATGCCACCCAACAGGGAATCAAGCGCCTTATTTACAAGCATGTTTTGCACTTTGTTAGCAAGGTTAGAAAGCGCGTCGCCGAGATTTTTGCTGTTCATTATTGCGTCTTTGAAGGCGTAAGTCATATCTTGAGTCCATTGCTTTTGTGACTCTTGAGCTTTTTTTGCATTATTGAGCAAAGCCTGATTAGCCTTGTCTTGTTCGTGTGTGGCGGTTATTAGCTTTCTGACTTCGTTCTGCTGGTCTTGAGTTGCATAAATATCAAGCTTTTTCAATTCGCCTAATATTTTCATTTCAAGATTAACTTTTTCCAAGTCGCCGCCGTATTGCTTAATTAGGTTATTGCGGGTCTGTTCTTGCTGTAATGACGCACCAAGAGTGGCAAGAAATTCTTTGTTTTTTGCGTTATACTTTTCAAATTCTTCTGAAGTGCTTGCAAGAGCGTCTTTTGTGGCAAAAAAGCTTTTATCTTGCAGTTGAGCGGCCTCTGAAATAACGGCAGGAGCGCCACCAGCGCCGGGAGTTGTTGGAGTCCCCGCCCCCGGAACAGTTTTAACCGCCGCACCACCCATCAGAGATATTACGCTTTTCAGAGAATCAACAATCGGGGCTGCAAGACTTTGAAAATCCCCGCTTAAAAAGCCATTGCGGAAGAACCTGAACAAATCAATGCCTGATTTTGTTATCTGGTCTTTGTTTTCAACTCCAAGAATTGCATCAATAGCACCTTTTCTGTCCGCGTCAGTCATCCAAGCATCAGCCCATGCCTTTTTGGTATATTCAGCAAATCTTTCCTGCTCATCAAAAAATTTTTGAGTTTGCCCGGTTGCGCTATAGAAAGCCTGACTAGAAGCTGATTTTGCAAATTCAGCAATCCAAGAAAGACGGTTTACCATGAAGTTTGCAACAGCGCCGAACTCGACAAAAACGCCGACTGCAAAGCGTTTTATCAAATTAGTCATTGCCATAATCGTATCGTGAGCAACTTCTCCAACGTATTCCCAATTCGTAACAACTTTGTATATGGAGAATCCAAGCGCCGATAATGCGCCTGCAACCCATGCAAACGGAATACCCATAATTGCTACCGAAAATGCGCCAGTTGCAGTTGCGGCGGCGGTCATTGCGACAGATACCATTTTCAGCCAAGACGCAAGGGACATAAGCATAAGCCCACCGACGGCAAACGCCAATAGCTCTATGGATGTTTTAAGCGCCGTGAATGCAATATCGCTATCTTTTGCCACTTTTAAAGACTCTGTAAGCCATGTTACAAAGCTTGATCCTGCCTGAATAGCATCTCTGACTGCCTTAGTGAGCCCCATATCGCCGATAACAAGGGCAAGCTCCGACAGCGCACTTTTCAGGATTGCAGCATCACCAGCCATATTATCGCGCATAGTATCGGCCATTCTTTTTGCTTCACCTTCTGCGTTATTGGTTACTTGCGCCATTCTTTCAAGCGTTGGAATCTGCGAAGATAGCTCTAGCATTGCAGTAGCGCCCTCATTGCCGAAAATTGTAAACGCTTTGGTTGCGTCTAATCCCGCCTTAGAAAGCGTTTGCAATACATTATGAAGTCCATGCGCTTGAGGGTTTACGTCTTGTATTGTTAGCCCCATCGCTTTAAGCGTTCTTTCTGCCTCTTTGGACGGAGTTAAAAGACTTGATATCGCACTTCTGAGCTGCCTACCTGCCAAACCGCCCTGAATGCCCGCATTAGCCAAAACACCAACGGCAGCGGCAGTATCTTGCATTGTAATTCCAAGGCTTTTCGCAATCGGGCCGACAAACTTCATAGCCTGACCCATCTGTGAAACGTCAGTATTGGCATTTGAAGCGATTGCGGCGAGAACGTCGGCTATCTCTCCGGCTCTTGCGGCCTCTATGCCGAAGCCTGACATAATATTTGAGGTAATATCAGCAGCTTGCCCCATTTCAAGTGAAGCAGCAGCAGCAAGGTCTAACGTCGCGGGTAATGCCGATATGATTTCATTGGTGCGAAAACCTGCCATACCAAGAAACTTAGCGCCTTCAGCGGCTTGAGAGGCTGAAAACATTGTGGTTGCACCAAGATTGCGAGTAACCGCCTCAAGTTTAACCATATCGGCGGCAGTCGCATTGGTAACGGCTCTAAGACTTGATACAGATGTTTGAAAATCAGATATTGTTCTAACCGCTGCATAAGTAGCGGCAGTTCCGAAAGCTATCAGCGCTACTCTTGCGGCTTTGAGCTGATTCGTTAGCTTCTTTTTGGCATCTTCGGCTTGTTCAGAAGCGCCTATAATCTTATCAGTTGCCGCTTTATGAACATTCGCGCCCGATGTTGAGCCTGACGCGTCAATACCGACTCTTAAATAGGTTTCAAAGCTCATGGCGGGTTCTCCTGCTATGTTATAATTTTGCTGCGATTCGCTTTCATCT
>SABV01000445.1 GCA_009928855.1 Erysipelotrichia bacterium
CTGGAGGTAATAAATGCTATTTCCTGTTGTTGTGCATAAAGAAGGTAAAAGCTCGTTCGGAGTTACCATTCCCGATTTCCCAGGATGCTTTACCGCTGGCCAGACTTTTGACGAGGCGATTAAAAGCGTTCAGGAGGCCATAGAATGCCATCTCGACGAAGACGATAAGATACCTGAGCCGTCGAGTATCGAGTTGCTGGCGAATAATCCCGATTTTGCCGGTGGTTTGTGGGTTATGGTTGAGGTTGACTTGTCGGCTTTTGAGAACAGAACCAAGAGAATAAATGTCAGCATACCTGAAAGCCTGCTGCACGAAATCGATTCATTTGCCAGGAAGAACGGCCTGTCTCGATCAGCATTCCTTGCCAGAGCCGCTAAAAAGGCATTAAAAGTACCATAAATTGCATTCAGTTTGACCGCCACGCTAAGCAGTTCAGGCGCATATGAAATTCAGCAACTGCGGACGTGGATTTATTCCGTGTTGGGCCACCTCCACGGTTTGAAAACTCGTCCGCTTTGAAAAAAGCGGGCGAGTTTTCTGTTTCTTAGTTGGTTTGTGAGGTTTTAAGGAGTGTTGCTTGTTCTTTGGGCATAGCCTTCCTCACCTTTTAAGGATGAATTTTGCAAAACCAAAAACGTCTCTGGTGTTTTACCTTGCTTTTTCATTTTTGACGCGTTATTTTAGGGTCATGCGTTAAGTTAAAATAACCACAAGTCTTATTTTAGGTTTGAGGTGACTCGAATGAAACGAAAGCTTCAGGGAAACTATGTGACCATATCCACTGTGGGCGAGAAAGCACAAGCTTTTGTGCCTGCTCCGCTGCCACCGCAACCTGCAATTGTCTGGACATCTAAACTGCAGCAAAAGTTTGATCAGGCAATGCTGGCACTGGGAAAATTGGATAGCGTTTCGACCTTGTTGCCAGACACCTCACTGTTTCTTTACATGTATGTCCGCAAAGAAGCCGTTCTTTCTTCAATGATAGAAGGTACACAATCATCACTTTCAGACCTTCTGCTTTTCGAATTGGATCAGGAGCCAGGGGTTCCGCTGGATGACGTTCGCGAAGTAAGCAACTACGTTGCCGCCCTCACCCATGGATTAGATTTGTTGGCATCCGGTCTACCGATCTCTCTGAGATTATTTCGTGAAATTCATGGGGTGTTGCTCCACAAGGGGCGTGGCAGCAAACATACTCCAGGCGAATTCAGAAGAAGCCAGAACTGGATCGGCGGAACCCGGCCAGGTAACGCTGCATTTGTGCCTCCCCCTGCAGAAGAAATGCTGGATTGTCTGGCTAAATTAGAGTTGTTTTTACATGATCAACCTGAATCAACACCAGTGTTGCTTAAAGCCGCTCTGGCTCATGTGCAATTTGAAACAATCCACCCCTTCCTTGACGGAAATGGTCGTCTGGGACGGTTGCTAATCACTCTTCTGTTATGTGAACAAAAGGTGCTTAGAGAACCTATGCTATACCTCAGCCTTTACTTCAAAACGCATCGGCAGTATTACTATGAGTTGCTCAACAACGTGCGCCTCACAGGCGATTGGGAGGCCTGGCTGGACTTCTTTGCCGAAGCAGTCATTTTTACCGCTACCCAGGCTTTCGAAACTGCACAGCAACTAATGAATCTATCGAAAAGCGATCAGGTTAAAATCAAAGCACTAGGTAGGCCGGCAGCATCTACTTTGCAGGTTCATCGAGCAATGATGGAACGCCCGGTTGCCACTTCAGGTTGGTTAGTGGAAAAGACCGGCATCAGCCATGCTACGGTTAACAAATCTCTGAGGCATCTGCAAGATCTGGGGATAGTGAGAGAACTCACTGCGCGCAAGCGAAACCGTTTTTTCAGTTACGCTGGCTATGTTGAAATCATGAGTGAAGGCACTGAACTGCCGGAAGCATGGTATTAGTATAGAAATTCAAAGTTAAACAATCGCTTTTGATGAGTCTCGGGCAGACAGAGGTGGCATCAGAAATTGGTCAAACTGATAAGTGATTAAGCAGGAATCGAACCGGCGTCCAAAAGTCGCAATCAAACTTTCTATGCTTGTCTGGTCGTGATATTTTCAGGTAAAACCTCGACTAAGGTGGGCGAGAAAATAGCTCAGTGGGGCCACTGCCAATGCGCAAATCCTTCTCCGGGAACTGGATTTCTAATCGCGATTTGCCTTTATGTATTGAGAGTAAAAAAATCCGGCTTCTTCAATTCTTTTTGCGAGTTCGGGGTATTTCTGTTCCAGAAAAGCATGTCTTCCTTTTTTGTAAGGCCTGAGCTGGGAAACTTCAAAAACTAGAGTCGCATGTAGAGAAACCTTGGGATATTTGCTGATGCATAAGGTTTTAAGTCTCACTGTGTCTTTATGCGAGATGCGCGTCTGCATGAAAATTTTAAAGATTTCTTCTAATTGATTGCGCTCTTCAGTTCTCAGATTAGGCAAAATATTACATTTTTTACAGGTGTGGAGGGAGTGACTTTTTTCAGTAAAAGCCGACTCTGGTCTGGGCTGGTTGCAAATTCTGCATATATATTCCATTGCTTAAATTCCTATTTTTATTA
>SABV01000085.1 GCA_009928855.1 Erysipelotrichia bacterium
CTGCCGACAAAAGACGAGCTGCCCTATATCTGTGCTAAAGTAAACAACGACATTCTCAGTCTTGATTTCGCACCCGAAATGGACTGCACTGTAGATTTTCTCAATTATAAATCACCCTATGGTCGCGATTGCTACAGACGCAGCCTGACCTTTGTTCTAGCCCGCGCCATAATGGAACTCTACCGCAACGCCCGTCTGGCAATCGATCATTCTATCGGCAACGGTTATTTCTACGATCTTTTCACCGATGTCCCTGTATCAGAACATATTTTGGAATACATCAGAGCCAAAATGCTCGAAATCATCAACAAAGACGAAGCTTTTGGCAAAAAAACCATGACCAGAACCGAAGCAATCGCGCTTCTCAACCGTGAAGGTTACCCTGAAAAAGCCAGACTTCTAAAAAACCTCAACACCGACAAAGTCGGCATCGTTTCATGCTGGAAATACATTGACCTCGACTTTGGCGCAATGGTGCCCTCTACCGGCTATCTGAAGGTTTTTGATCTCAAGCAATATGCCCAGGGCTTCGTTCTACTTTTTCCCGAACATGATGACCCCTCCATCCCCGCGCAGATTCGCCGACAGCCCAAAATTTTTCAGGCATATCGTGAGAGCAAACACTGGGGAAAAATTCTTGAAGTTAACAATGTCGGCCGACTCAACGAAACGATCAAAAATGGCGGCATTTCAGACTTTATTAAAACTGCTGAAGCGCTGCATTCTAAAAAAATACAGGAGATCGCCGACGAGATTTCGAGCCACAGCTCGATAAGAATTGTTCTTATTGCCGGCCCGTCAAGCTCTGGCAAAACAACATTCAGCAAACGACTCTGCACACATCTTAAAGTCAACGGCCTGCGACCGGTAGCGCTCTCTCTCGACAACTATTTTCTTGATCGCCAGCATACTCCGCGCGACGAGCACGGCGACTATGATTTCGAATCAATCTACGCCCTCGACCTTGAACTCTTCAACCAGCACCTCAAAGAGCTGCTCGAAGGCAAAGTTGCCCAGATTCCAGAATTCGATTTTCATACCGGCCATCGCAAAGACCAGACAGACCCGATGCGCATCAATGAAGACCAGATCATCATTATCGAAGGCATCCACGGCCTCAACGATGAATTGACCAGGTCGGTGCCTGCCGACTGCAAATTCAAGATTTATATCAGCGCCCTGACCCAGCTGGTAATAGACGATTACAACCGTATCGCCACCACTGATACCCGCCTGATCAGACGAACAGTCAGAGACAGCAAATATCGCGGCTATTCTGCAGAAGATACGATCAATCGCTGGGGCTCGGTAAGACGCGGTGAAGAACGCAATATTTTCCCGTTCCAGGAATTTGCCAATACGGTATTCAACTCAGCTGTTCCTTATGAATGGGCAGTTTTGCGGGCAATCGCCGAACCGCTTTTTCTGGATATCCCGCCCGAAAGTGCGTGTTATTCACAGGCACGTCAGATATTGCGAACTCTCTCGTTTTTCTCACCGCTAGACCCAAAAGAAGTGCCACCGACATCAATTCTACGCGAATTTATCGGCGGAAGCTCTTTCCAATACTGACAAAATTCAATGAGCCGGCAAAAATCACAGCCCGATCTTAAAGCTCTTTTAGACAAGGTCTTGATTGATTTTCCGCCGGTAAAGCGCACAAAAGCCGACCCTGTTCAATTTCCCAGATGGTTTTTTGAACAGGGTCGTTCTTCTGTCGAAATCGAAGCAGTGGCATTATATTCGGCAATGCTCGCCTACGGCTCTGCCGCACAGTTTATCAAAAAGATTGAGCAGACAATGCAGGCCTGCAACCGAAATTTTCTTGCAACGATAACAGGCGATCAAGCCGAAACATTTGCCTGGCCGGCTTATCGCTTAAGCACCGCTCACGAAATAGGCATTTTTGCCAGAGCAGTCGGCAGGGTCATAAACAGACATAAAAGTATCAGACATGCTTTTAACGAGGGTTTTAATCTAAGACAAAACTTACAGGACGGCCTCACCAGTCTGCAGCGGGCAATCATCGAAGAAGCTGAAGCAATTGAAAACCCGCTGCCACGCGGCTTGCGTCATCTGTTGCCCGACCCCGCCGCCGGGGGCTGCGCCAAACGCTGGCACATGTTCATGCGATGGATGGCGCGCCCTGAAGATGGCGTAGACATGGGTCTATGGCCAGAAGTAAAACCTTCTCAACTGCTGATTCCCCTAGACAGGCACATCAGTAGAATAGCCCGCAATCTCGGTTTGACTACCCGCGCCAGCGATGACTGGAAAACCGCCGAAGAAATTTCCGCAAAATTAAAAGAATTTTCACCAGAAGACCCGATAAAATACGATTTTTCGCTGTGTCACCTTGGCATCGCGGGTGAATGCACGCACGGAAAAGATCAGAATCTGTGTCGACGCTGCCTGCTATACCCCGCCTGCCGCGCCGGCAAAGTTTGACAACGAAGCCGTATGGTTATAGACTTTGCGTGAATGCCACCTGATAAACATGGAGTTGCAAAATGCTTGATATACAAGATTTCTTCAGTCGGTTACATGAATTTATGTGCCCTGAACTTTTTGAGGTCGAACTAGAGGGCTTCGATAGGCTAGAAAACATCTGGGACATTTTAAAACGTATCCAAAAAGGCTTCACTGCATCGAGGCTGATTCCAGGGATTTATGGAACGATTGAAGAAGGCGCTTTTATCAGGGGTAAAGACATTTTTATCGGCAAAGGCTCTATCGTTGAGGCTGGTGCGATGGTGTGCGGCCCGGCAATTATCGGCGAAAATGTCGAAATTCGTCACGGCGCATTTGTCAGGGGCAACGTCATCATTGGTAATGACTCAGTGATCGGTCATGCAACCGAGGTAGTGCGCTCAGTATTCATGCCTGGTGCCAAAGCTCCGCATTTTAACTATGTCGGCGACTCGATTCTAGGCACACACGTTAATCTGGGGGCCGGCACAAAGCTCTCAAACCTCAAAAACGACGGCAGCAACATTAAAACCAAAATTGGCGAACATGTAATCGATACAGGCATCAGAAAATTCGGCGCAATACTCGGCGACCACTGCCTTCTCGGGTGCAATTCGGTCACAAATCCAGGCACGATAATGGAACCATATTGCAAAGTTTACCCTTGCGCGAGCATACAGGGGCATTTTCCGCGGGGGTCTATTGTCAAGCTCAGGCAAACTATCGAAACAGCTGTAATCAGCAGTTAATATTCGATACCGGCACGCGCTTTAACACCACGGTCAAAATAATGCCGCTCTTTTACCATTCTGGTAACCAGATCGGCGTGGTCGAGTAACTGCTCGTCTTCGCATCTTCCGGTGAGGATAAGCTCCATATCTTTCGGGGCTCTTTGAATAAGCCCGAGAACCGCTTCTCTGGTGAGCAGGCCATAGGTCATTGAACTCAGAATTTCATCTAAAACGAGCAGATCAAAATTACCACCGGCCATGAGGTTTTCGGCAAGACTGAGGCCTCGAACAGCTTCCTCGATATCCTGGGGCGTTACGCCAAACCTGAATGTTCCATCAGGTTTCATGCGCTCAAGACCGGTAATATAAAACTCGATGCCGAGCTGCGCGAAAACTGCCAGTTCATTGTGCCGATAGGTTTCGCTGCCTTTGTCGAATAAAACAGCCCCCACCCTGCGGCCGGCACCAAAAGCCCTTATCAACAAACCTGTTGCAGCCGTAGTTTTGCCCTTGCCATCACCGATATAAGCCTGAATCATGCCATGTCTTCCTGTTCAAAAATTGATATCAAACTCGCTGCCGAACAAAGGATCTTCTTCTATAGCCGGCACAGATGCTGGTTCTGCAGACTTTGTTTTTGTCGAAGCCCGGTCATCTGAAGAATCTGAGCCTGAAGCCTGGTCAGCAAAGATATTCGCACCTGTCTCTATGGAAGTTGCAGGCACTTCATGCCGGTCAGTCGATGCTGCCTGAGCTTGAGAAGGCTCAGAGATTTGCGCCGGTTGCTTTTCGGCAGCTGCAAAAGTTTCGGATGGCATCACCAAAGCCGGCGACGTTGCGGTGTCAGTTATTTCATCTATTTTTACCAGTTCAAATGGGCGATTCCGCTCTCCGCTCATATCCCAGATCGTAAACATCGGCTTCCAGGCTATTTTGTTCGCACCTTTTACTTCTTTGCGCATAATACAGATATCACCACTCCTGGCGACCGGCAGAAGCGTTGCCATAAAAGGATTTCGCCAGAAACCACCGGTGTCCTTGCGCTCAAACTCCATCAAAACAAAATAATTGCCTTCTTTATAGATGAAGCGATCTACCCTGACCGGCCGATAATCAAACAATGAGGCACCGGGGCACCATACAAGCAGCATATATTTTTCAAAATCGATGCCAGGCATGGGCTCATCGCTGTTTGCCTGCTTCCAGAAGCGGTCAAGATCATAAATATCCCTGATCAGAAAAAAAGGCTTATCAGCCTTAAAAGAGCAGTCTCGACCATGCCAGTCAGCATAGACATCGAGTTCGACGATCTTTGCCTCAAGCGCAGGCATTAACATGAACATCGTCAGTATTAAAAACAGCAGATTCCGGACAAATGGCCTCATTTACCTGATCTCCAGACCCTCACGGGTTACCACAACATCGAGACCGTTAAAAATCACTATCGCCTCAATGATTTCGTGCCAGGGGCGATCGCGTAAAGCGCACCATAGCGGCAGGGCAACAGGCTTATCCCAGGTTATTCTGACACCGGTGCTGAATGCTATTGTCTGCAGAGCGTGGTCGATAGATTTTCCGTTGCTGATCAAGCTGCCTCTATTCTCAAGAGCGGGAAAATATTCTGCCATTGTGCGACTGCGATAGCTTTGAATGCGGTTCATGAGATGTTTCCAGCCAGTGCCATCGACATGCACCGGAGCTACAAAAACAAGCCCGTTGCGCGGATAAAATCTGTGATGAGGGGCAACGACCAGCTCCATCATCGATTCCATGTTGTGAACATGCCGGCGCACCTCATTCTGGGCTATGGTTGAGTGATGACAGACATAGTCTTTACGATAGGCCATGCCAACCATTCTTGTAAGTTTCCAGATCGGCATGGGAAGGGTCCAGATCAGTTCTGTGCGGTCTTTTGCCGCCAGTCTGGTATCTGGAAGCAGAACATGATACTGCCGCGAAGCAGTGCGATAAAGCACCACGCTATCGTGTCTTACGGCGACAACGCGCAAATCTTTCCCGATCATGTAGCCTGATGTAACGAGAATTTCATGATTCTGCCACTTCAACCAGGCGGCGCCATCTTCACCGAAACTGACAAGCCCTTCTACCTTTATTTCGTCGGGGTTGGTGATCAGAAGAGAGTGCGCAGACAGCGGAAACAGAAGAAAGCTGACAATCATGAAAGCTCTCAGACAATATAATGCTCTGTTCATCAAAATTTTCCTTTCACGCAAAACAACTGAAAACAATCTAACATATCCAGACTAATTTATTATAGAATGGCGGCACTGGCAATAGCCTTTACTCAAACCGTAAAAAAACAAAGCGAGGCAAACATGAAATTCTACCTATTGCTTTCCCTGTTAACCGCAATAAGCGCAATGTCGGTTGCAAACGCGGCAGAAACAGCCGGCACTTTCACTCCGCCTGTTGCAAAAAAAGCACCTAAAATCACAGATATACATGGCAGAAAACTCTCAGACCCATACGCATGGTTGCGTAATCGTGAGTCTGACGAGGTAATGAAGTATCTCAAAGCCGAGAATCTTTACACCAAAGAAATAATGAAAGATACTGAAGATCTGCAAAAGAAGCTTTTTGAAGAAATGAAAAGCCGCATTAAAGAAACCGACCTTTCTGTGCCTGAAAAGATGGACAATTATCTGTATTACAGCCGTACAGAAGAAGGCAAGCAGTATAGAATCCACTGTCGACGAGCGATTGAACAGGGTGCTCCCGAAGAAATCATCTTTGACGAAAACAAATACGCTGAAGGGAAACCGTATTTTGCGGTTGGCGCCCTTAAAATAAGCCCGGATCATAACGTTCTCGCTTACTCGATCGACACAACCGGCGCCGAAAAGTTCGAACTGTCATTCATCAATCTGGTTACCGGCACTACTTACCCTGAAAAAATCGCCTCAACCACCTATGGTGTTCAGTGGGCAGAAGATAACAAAACAGTTTTTTACACCCTGATGGATGAAACGGGGCGAGCAAACCTAATCAGAAAACATGTTCTCAGAACTGAAATCAGCCAGGACAAAGATGTTTACGAAGAAAAAGATGGGCAATTCTGGGCCGGAATCAGCAAAAGTCGCGACAAAAAATATCTTATGCTCTACGCAAGCAGTTCAACCTCATCTGAAGTTCGACTACTCGAAGCCGACAAGCCTGATGGCGAATTCAGAATTTTCAGGGGTCGCGAAAAAAACATCGAATACAGCCTGATCCATCATGAAGGCTATTTTTATATTATCACCAACGAAAATGCCATTAATTTTAAGGTTATGCGTACAGAAGAAAGCAAACCGGGTACCGAAAACTGGCAAGAATTTATCGGCGCACGCGACAATGTTCTGATAGATGATTTTGACGAATTCGCAGATTATCTTGTAATAAGCGAAAGAGAGAACGGACTGCAGAAAATTCGCTATTACAATGCCCGCACCGGCGAATTTAAATACATCCCCTTTGATGAAGCCGTTTACAGTGTAACAGTCGATGCAAACCCCGAATATGCGACATCTCTTCTGCGCTATAGCTACACTTCGTTGACCACGCCAGAATCTGTTTTTGACTTTGACATGACAACCGGCAAATCTGAACTGAAAAAGCAGACCGAAGTAATAGGCACCTTCAACCAGAAAAATTATAAATCAGAACGCATTATGGCCACAGCTGCTGATGGAACAAGCATACCGGTGTCGCTTGTCTATCGAAAAGACATGCACAGCAAGGCACCGGCCTTCACCTACCTGACCGCCTACGGTTCTTACGGCTCATCTTATGACCCGTATTTTTCTTCGATAAGGCTTTCTTTGCTCGACCGAGGGTTTGTCTACGCAATCGCTCACATCAGAGGCGGGCAAGAAATGGGCAGGCCCTGGTATGACAACGGCAAGCTGCTGAAAAAGAAAAACACATTTACCGACTTCATTGCCTGTGCCGAACATCTTATAGCAGAGGGCTTTACAAGCAAAGAACACCTGATCATAAATGGGGGCAGCGCTGGTGGTCTGCTTATGGGTGCAGTGGTAAATATGAAACCCGATCTGTTCAAGATTGTCGTTGCCGATGTGCCGTTTGTCGATGTCATAAATACCATGCTCGACCCGACACTGCCGCTTGTGCGCGAAGAATACGAAGAATGGGGCAACCCCGAAAACCTTGAATATTTTGAATATATGCTCTCTTATTCGCCCTATGACAATATAAAGGCCCAGAATTACCCCCATATGCTCGTTACTGGCGGCTTAAATGACCCAAGAGTTTCTTACTGGGAACCGGCTAAGTTTGTGGCAAAACTGAGAACGCTAAAAACAGACAAAAACCTGCTGTTGCTTAAAACCAATCTCGATGCGGGTCATGCGGGCGCTTCAGGGCGTTATGACTATATAAAAGAAATCGCTTTTGAATACGCCTTTATCTACAAACTGCTGAACATTAAATTTTAAAGCTCAGCGCTTCTTATCATCGTGCGGGGTTGTAGCCCCGCACGATGGCGTGGCTCTAGAGTTTTTCGCTTACATCAAGCATTTCGTCAAGCCGGGTCAGGTGGAAAATTCTGAAAACACCCTGATTGCAGTTAATGACCTTTAATTTCTGCCCCTGACCGGATTTGTTAAAAAGATCCTGGTAATAGGCAAAGATTGCCAGACCGGCGCTGGCCATGAATTCAACTTCTTCCAGATCAAAAATAAGCAGTTGAGCTTCCTGGACAGAACGTTTATCGAGTTCTGCCTTTACGGTTTTGGTGTTGAGCTGGTCTATTTCGCCTTTTAGCTGAATGGTAATTTGCCCGGGGGTTTCGTCGCTGACCAGAATATTCAATAAATTATCAATCATTGTTGCCTCTACAAAAAATTATATACCAACAAAATAGCCGATCAAAAGCAGTGCTGCCCCCGAAAGACCCGTAAAAAAAGGCACATGCCCTCTGGCGTAGTCGCAGTAAAAAGTATAGTAAACGCTATAAAACGGGAACAGAATCAGAGCGACTCCGCCCAGAAAGACATCTTTTTTAAGGGCTTCACCTATTACCCAGATAAAGCTCATCATAAGCAATAGCGTGCCCGCAAGCACCAGCATTGCCCCCATATTGCA
The DNA here is from genome assembly GCA_009928855.1 of Erysipelotrichia bacterium. GTDB lineage: Bacteria > Muiribacteriota > Ozemobacteria > Ozemobacterales > Ozemobacteraceae > Rifleibacterium. The sequence goes on from SABV01000085.1 coordinate 8,307, forward strand.
ACACCTCTCACGAGAATATTTTACACCGTATACACGTTATTCTAAAAAGACAATAAAATCAACACCCCAAAACAGGGCGATTATACCCAAATGCCCCATAGTTTCAACTAGACTGTATTTACGCCACCCGCCTTCGCGCGAATGAGGGTAATGAATAGTGTCATTACACTCGCAGACTCGGAATCCATGAATTAATTAAGTCTGCCCTGGCAGTGTTTTATTGATGTTTACCTCAGGCGTGAATTTTGCTATTCTGATGAAACAATATTCAAGAGTTTCAGGCTGTTATATGAAAAACGCTTTCGAAAAAATTCTCATCAGGGCTCATACGACAATCCTGGACACACTCAAAGTGATAGATGACGCCGCCTTTGAAATCGCACTTGTGGTTGACGAAGACCGGCGGCTGATCGGCACTGTCACAGACGGAGACATCAGGCGTGGGCTGATTAAAGGTTTCGAGCTTGCCAACCCGATATCTCAACTGATGAACAGCAATCCGATAACGGCAGACCAGAGCACACCAGATGATGAATTACTGTTTTTAATGATCAGTCGTTCGATAAAGCACCTGCCGCTTATAGACCGTGACAACCGTGTCATACGACTTGTTCAGCTCAAAGATCTCATTGCACGCAAACCGCGAAGCAATATCGCCGTAATAATGGCCGGAGGCCTGGGGTCACGTCTTGGCGAAATAACCAGGGAAATTCCGAAACCGCTGCTGCCAGTAGGCGGGCGCCCCATTATTGCATTGATCGTCGAACAATTAAGAAGGCACGGCATTGAAAACATCTACATTTCGGTCAACTATAAAGCCGAAAAAATAAAAGAATACTTTGCCTTAGCACCCGTTTCGGGGGTCAACATAAGCTATCTCGAAGAAAAAGAATTTCTTGGCACCGCCGGTTCTCTTTCGCTGCTGCCGAACCGGCCATCAGCACCCCTGATAGTAATGAACAGCGATATCATATCGCCAATAAATTTCGGCAACCTGCTGGACTTCCACCATACGGCGGGCAAACCTCTCACTGTATGCACACGCGAGTTTAACTTTCAGATTCCCTATGGTGTTGTACAAATGCGCGGCGACGAGCTTATAGATATCGAAGAAAAGCCGGCTCACAGTATTTTCATAAATGCAGGCATTTACGTTCTCGACCCGGTTCTGCTTGATCGTGTTTTTGCAGGGCGGCGTCTCGAAATGCCCGAATTGATAACAAGCGTCATTCACGATTTTTCAGGGGCCAGTTGTTACCCAGTATCTGAATTCTGGCTCGACATTGGCAACCCGCATGACTACTCTAAAGCCCGCGATAATTTCGCCGCACTGGCCGGTCATTATGAATGATAACTCTTTCGCCCTGCAGGGCGCAAATGTTGCAATAACCGGAGCTGCAGGTTTTATCGGCAGTCATTTAACCGGGGCGTTGCTTGCCGCAGGTGCCAGAGTCACCGCGCTGACGCATTACAATTCGAGATCAGATATCGGCTGGCTGAAAGAAGCAGCCCTTGACCCCAATCTCACAATCATTAACGGCGACATAAGAGATCCGTTTCTGGTAGACAGGCTTTTAACCGGTGCAGACACTGTTTTTCACCTGGCCGCACTCATTGGCATTCCGTTTTCTTACACAGCACCGCAAAGTTACATCGAAACCAACGTCACCGGAACGCTAAACATTCTTGAGGCAGCCAGGCGCAACCGGCTCAGAAGGGTTGTTCTTACTTCCACCTCTGAAGTTTACGGTACTGCTATCAGAGTGCCGATCGACGAAGACCACCCGTTACAGGCTCAGTCACCCTACTCTGCCAGCAAAATTTCTTCAGATATGCTTGGGAAAGCTTATGCATGCTCATTTGGCCTGCCGGTAACCATTGTCAGACCATTCAACACTTTCGGCCCACGCCAGTCGCTGCGTGCGGTGATTCCGACAATTATTGTTCAGGCACTTCAGAGCGGCCGCATCGAACTCGGCAATCTTGCACCCGTCAGAGATTTCAACTATGTTTCTGATACGGTCGCAGGCTTTATTGCGGCAGCCACAAAAGGTGGCGACAAAGCGGATATCTATAATCTCGCGACCGGAAAAGCCCGCAGCATTGGTGAAACAGCGCAGATAATTTCCGAACTGACTAATGTAAACATGCAGATCGAACATGACCGGCACAGAGAAAGACCTGCAGGCTCTGAAGTTATGCAGCTGCTGGGCAATGCTGAGAAAGCCAGAAAAGAGCTTGGCTGGCAGCCACAAACAGATTTCAAGCAAGGGCTTGCGATGTCTGTTGAATGGTTCAGAGAACATCTGCACAATTACCCAGATGCAAAAACCTACAAAACCTGAAATGTTTTTAGACAAATTCGCCCACAAACCAGTCATTATCGCAGAAGCAGGGGTAAACCACAACGGTGACCCGGCTCTTGCCATCAAACTGATTGAAGCGGCCGCAGCAGCCGGGGCTGATATTATCAAGTTTCAGACTTTTAAGGCCTGTGAATGCGCCGGCAAATACGCAGATACAGCCCAATACCAGAAAAACAGCGCGTTCAGCAATCAATACCAGCTGCTTAAAGGTCTCGAACTCCCATTCGACGTTTTTAGTCACCTCAAACATCTTTCTGAAAAGCTGGGGCTGACATTTTTGTCGACTCCTGACGGGCAGATGAGCCTTGACCTGCTTTGTGAACTGAACACGGCAGCGATTAAAATCGGTTCGGGCGAACTGACCAATCTGCCGTTTCTCAAAACCGTGGGCAAAAAAAAACGCCCTGTAATACTTTCTACCGGCATGGGTTCTCTTGGTGAAATACAAAATGCAGTAGAAACTCTTACAGCCGCCGGAACCGACGAAATAATTCTTATGCACTGCACTACCGAATACCCGGCACCACCTGAATCAACGAACCTTCTGGCGTTAAAAACAATGCGTCAGGCATTTGGCCTGCCCGTAGGTTTTTCAGATCACACAACAGGGTCAGAAGCAGCCATTGCAGCCACTGCAAACGGCGCCGTAATCATCGAAAAACATCTGACCATTGATCGCCAGTTACCAGGGCCTGATCACGCAGCCTCAATTGAGCCGCATGAATTCGCACTTCTCGTGGCATCTCTGCGCAAAACAGCTATGATGATGGGCACCGGCACGAAACAGGCAACCCTCTGTGAGCAGCAAAATCTGAAACTGGTCAGGCGATCACTGGTTGCAGCCAGAAAAATGCAGGCCGGAGAAATATTGACCGCAGATAAAATAGCCATAAAACGCCCGGCAACAGGCATTGCACCTGAGCTACTGCCTCATGCCGCCAACAGAATACTTTTATCAGACCTGGCAGAAGATGAGCCGGTCACCTGGGCACATCTTGGCGAGGTAATGAACATTGAGCCTTGAATTTATAACCGATTTAAAGCGTTGGCAGGAGATTTTTCTGCTTCTGCCTGATTTTTTCGCCATGGTTTATTACAGCGCCCCTTATTACAAAATTTTTCAGAGCAATGGTGATGGAACTGCTGCAGCGCTACTTTACCGGGAAAACAAAAGCATGGTTTTTTACCCGTTTCTGCTAAAGCAGATACCACCGAAGATTGGCGGCAAAGGGTTTTATGATCTCGAAACCGCTTATGGTTACGGTGGCCCGATTGCCTTTAACTGCTCTTCAGAAACAATTAACAATTATCTTGAAGCATTCGACTGCTGGGCACGGCAAAATAATGTTGTAGCAGAATTTGTAAGATTCAACCCGCTCACGCTCAATCATCTTGATTTCTCGGCATATTACCGGCCAGTCCTCAACCGTATCACATGCAGCATAACGCTTCATAGCGACTTTGATACGACTCTTAACTGCTGCAAGCCGGCACGCCGCCGCAACTACCACAGAGCCCGCTTTGCCGGTCTTCAATTTAAAATTCTTTCTGACTGCCACAAATTCAAAACTCTTTACAGACAAACGATGCAGCGCCTGCATGCGCCAGACTACTACTATTTTTCGGAAGCATCTTTTGCCGCCATTGATGAGATGTCTGAATCTGAGCGAATTTATGCTGCAGCTGAAACAACCGAAGGCGAACTGGCCGCAGCAGCAATTTTTCTGCTCGATCATCAGTCAGCTCATTACCATCTTGGCTGCTCTAACCCTGAATTCAAGCACACGCAAGCAAACGCGTTTCTTATGCTTGAATTTGCCGGATATGCAATAGAGCAAAAAAAACAAATTTTACATCTCGGTGGCGGCCTGTCGCTGGCAGACAAAGATCCGCTATTCGTTTTTAAGTCTGGCTTTTCTGATAATCGTCACGAATTTTTTATTGGCCGTAAAATTCACAGGCCAGAACTGTACCGACAATTTTCTGAACGCTGGCATAGCCTTACCGGCTCAGAAGCAAATATTCTGCTGCACTATCACTATGGAGTCGAAAATGAAGACATTTGACCGGCAATGGAACCATGTACACCAGCAACGCAGCTGGGGTCGCTACCCCGCTGAAGAAATGGTCAGATTTATGACCCGCAACTACCCAGCTGCCGAAAGAGAAAAAATCAAAGTTCTCGATCTCGGCTGTGGAACAGGTGCTAATACGTGGTTTTTGTGTCGGGAGGGGTTCTCTGCTTTTGCCTTTGACGGTGCATACGCAGCTTTGCCCAAAGCATGCAGCCTTTGTCAGACCGAACAAAAGCCGGCACATTTTTTACAGGCCGATGCGGGCATGTTACCCTTTGCCAACAGTTCTTTTGACGCAGTGATCGACATAGCAGCCTTATCGGCCAACAGCACCGAAGGAATAGAGCGGATACTCGACGAAATTTACCGCACCCTACGCTCCGGTGGACGTTTTTTCTCTTCGGGTCTCTTTTCACGTTCAACTACAGGCTATAAAACAGGCGAAAAAGTAGACCG
>SABV01000446.1 GCA_009928855.1 Erysipelotrichia bacterium
ACCGGCGAGCAAAAGACGTAGCAGCGGAAATTTATGCCAGTCCAGCTCCTGGGCCGGCGTCTGATCGGTATTTTCAGACGCCGCTTCAGCAGAATCAACTAAAACGTCATCAGAAGAGACCGGAAAATCTATTGTCAATTCGATCATTGCCGAAATAAAATAGTTCACCGCAGTTAAACTGACCAACAAAGGAATCCCAAGCCAGCTGATCAGCACGGCTCCAAGAACAGAACCGCCAAAGCTGGCCAGATACTGTGTAGAAGCCTGGTAAGCCACAGCATGTTCAAGAGAGTCTTCAGGCACCAGGGTTGGCAAACACTTTGTTACTGCCGGATTAAAAAAACCTTCAACAGTAGCCAGCGCAAAACCTGCAAGGTAAGCAAATTCAAGCGTCAGGTTGCCGCTTCTGAGAGCCCAACCAAGAGCAACGAGCAAAGCAGTCGAAGTAAGATCACAGGCTACCAGCATTTTACCCGGCGGCATACGATCGACAACGCGCCCGATAAATCCGCAAAACATCAGTGACGGCAGGGCACCGGCGACCATGAAAGCGCCAAGAGCAAAACCACCGTGCTCAGGAGTAGTGGTCAGGATCCACCAGGCAAGAGCCATCAGATAGACCTTGTTACCAGCCTGACTTGTTACCTGCCCCAGCCAGAGTCGCAAAAATTGGCGATGAGTGAATATAAAAAGTGACTTTCTGGCTTGCATTGAGTTTCCGCCATTCTTAAAAAAGATAAAACTATCTTATTAAAATCAACAGCTATTTTCAATACCGACAATCGCTTTTATCTCGGGGGTTTAATTTCCAGAGCCCTTTTCATTATCATCCAGGTTATGGGTAAAATAAGCAGAGCCGGCAAAAAAATCATAATCTCGACAACATCATAAGCTGTAATAAAAGGTCTGGCATTGTCAAATTCATGCTGATGATGTCGATAAAAATCTGAGTTATGATTGAGGCCATGATAAACACAGTAAACAGCGCCACCATGCCCCAGCTCGCCCAATGACTTAAACGAGCACTTTTCTGATGACTTCAAAGGTATCGGTCTGAGATATTGCAGCAAAGGAGATTCAGGATTATACAGTAAGTTATCGTCGAGACGTTTAAACGGCAGACTCTTCTCAGCTTCCAGCATGCGCCGCAAACCATGCTCAATACGATTCTGCATTTTAAAGCAATTTTTCCAGCCGTGCTCAGGCCTGCTTCCCAGAAAAAATCTGAGCCTGAACCTGAACTCAGAAATGATATTATTCAGAGTTACCCGGTCTCTCTCACAAAAATACTCGGGATAGAGGATATCTGCAGAAATGGTTGCCGATGCTGTCTCAACAAACAGATATGGTGTCATATCAAAATCAGCCGCAACAGGGCAATTAATCAACAGCAATATTATCGTAAGCAAAGTAAGCATTTTATTCATCGGCTTTACAATAGCAGGCTTTTCAAATAAATTCAAAGATGCACTCCGGCAAATGCTAAATATACGGCATAGCTCACCGGCACACAAGGAGATAACAGATGGGTAATCAACAGACAATTTTACCGGGCCGATGTTACTGGGTAATCGAAGGAGCTTTTCTCGCCGGCAATTATCCATACAACCCGGGTATTGACGAACCAGAAGAGTTTCTAAAACGGCTTTTGAGCATTGGTATAAACACTTTTATCGACCTCACCGAAGAAGACGAATTAACTCACTACCAGGCTGTTTTACTAAAGCTGGCACACGGAGAAATTTTTTATCGACGCTTTGAAATCATGGACTATTCGGTTCCGACCCTTGAGCAGATGCAAAAAATTATCGCAGAAATTAACCTGAGCTTAAAAAAAGGCCGACGAGTCTACCTGCATTGCCGTGGCGGAATAGGACGAACCGGCACAGCAGTTGGTTGCTGGCTTAGAGACCAGGGCCTGAGCGGGCAGGAAGCGCTCGATAAAACAGCGCTGCTTTTTTCTGCCAGCAATGCGGCGAGATACACTCAAAGCCCCGAAACAGAAGAACAAAAACAGATGGTAATCAATTATCAATTAGAACTGCGCGAATAAACATTCAACAGCTGCTTGAAAATTCTGCCGATACTTTTCTGGCTTTTGGCGATGCCGGTAATATCAAAACATTCAATGCACTGAATGAGAAGCTCGACTTCAAGTGTCAGACAATTAAAAGAATGTTTTACAGCAAGACTTTTTATATCGGTAGCTAACTTCAAAGCATCTTCTATAACAATAGCACCTTCAAACTCATCCAGTCTCGCAGAAAAACCTTTGACACCATCTACAAGCCCCCACGGATCAGTGATCTGCTCAAAGAATTCGGGCGGCAAGGCAACATCGGCTGTTTCAGGCTTAACCAGACTGATCTCATCGTGTTTTAAAAATCGGCCGGCTTCAGCAAACAATCTGAGCAGACTAACCGGTTTATTGAGAAAACCATCAAAAATATTTGCCAGCTCTCGCTGTTCTCGAATACTGTTAGAGGCTGTCACCGCAACAATCGGAACCGAAGCAAGTTCACGGATATTTTTAAGTTCGCGTGCCGCAGTTATACCG
>SABV01000447.1 GCA_009928855.1 Erysipelotrichia bacterium
ACAACCGTTCATATTCCACTGACCGCAGAAGCACTTAAAATAATGCTCAGCTGGGGAACCGGCGACTTCTATATTGCCTGCTCAGACAGCGCATTCAAAGACCTGTGGGGAAATGCGACAGAAAAGTTCCCCTCACAGTCTAATACAGCCGAAGTCATTTACACGATAAAACCTTCAAATACCGCACCGCCAAGCATATATTCGGTTGCCATAATGCCAGTCAGACCTGCAAACACCGCTCTGTTCAAAGGACAAACTGCCGGTAGCTTCTTCTACGAAGTTTCATTCGAAACAGCCACGGTTTCGGCTGATGTGCGCATACCGATCGACAGAAATATGACCCCAACACTTCAGCTGCAAAGAATTGCCGGCGACGGAGTTATTGACAATGCAACCTTTGTAGGCTGGCTCGATCATAATCAGAATGGTACAATCAGAACCGTAGCCCGATTTACCAATCAGAATCTTCCGACATCAGGCAGCGACCAGCGGGCACCTGTTAAGGTGTCTCTTGATAACGTATTCGATGTTTTCAGCAAAGAACTGACAAACAAAACGGCTTCATTTGCATATGATCTGAGCAAAAAAGACAACACCGGCATATATAACGACGGGTTCAACCAGATTGCCAGTTCAGCAATGCTGTTCGACAACCAGGCGCCATACCCGGTTAGTGCGATACCGACCGGAACAGTCGGCATCACAGCCGTTGGTGATCTTAAAGTTTCTATCAAATTCAACGAAGCCATGGATATGACCGACAGTAGCTCATGGAGACCGCAGCTGCGCCTGGTTCAAGGCACTTCAACGGTAATGTCATTCAACTTCAGCCAATGGCTTGCCTCGGATACCGCCGAATTCACCAACTTAGCAGCGTTCGACAGCACAACTACTCAGGGTGTCTGCAAATATTATATCTCTGGTGGTTATGATGAAGCGGGCAACAATTGCAGCGACAAAGAACTCGAAGGATATACGCTGACAATTAAATCAAAAGGCCCGATAGCCAACTCTTATAAAGTACAGACTCTGCAATCGACCACAGCCAGAAACAGCAGCGACTTTACTTATGACACGCCGTTCAGCCCTGCGGTTTCAGGCGTAGCTACAATCACCATCGATTTTCAGAACAACACATCAAGCCAGTACTGGTTACATATTTTTGATCAAAATGACAATTTTGTCGCCAGCACCTCTGTTTCTACAAACAGCATAGCAGGCTGGAACGGTAGAGACGCAAACGGAAATCTGGTAATAGACGGAACTTATGACATGGTTCTGGTCGATAACGCCGGCAATGAAAGTGCCCAGCGCGGCAGCATAACAATCGACAGCACCCCGTTAAAAGTCAACACATGGCTGTTTCCAAACCTAAATGTCTATAACGGCAAGGCCTATTTCAGCCCGTTAGTAACCGGCGCAGCCAAAATTGACGCCTATTCTTACGATATCAATCAGATAGTTAAAATGCGCCTGCTAAGAACTGGCGTCTCAACAGATACCTACCAGATGGCCAATTCTTCGAGCATAGGCTACACAATTAACTTCGACGGCAAAAACACACAGATTCCAGCCGGGTATCTCTCGGGCGAATATGAAGTCAGCGCAGTAGACCTGGCAGGCAACGTCGGCATACCGCTTTATACCACAAGCCAGGCAACGGCAACCCTTATAATCGACCGCACCGCTCCTAAAATAGCCGAAATAAACACATTTAAATTCGACGTTGGCAATAATCTGAAAATTGAGCCGGCAGTAGACCGCTTCAATTCAAGAAAACACAGTCTCAGAATAGAATTTGCCGAAAACATTGCCGGCGAAGAAATGCCCTTAACTACCGACAACGCTCTGGTGAGAATCATGCTTGGTTCAGCTCTGATAAGAGAACTGAAAGCCGAAGGCGCAACTCCGCTTTATGTGTTGTGGGATGGCAAGGATAGCAGCGGCAAACTGGTTTCAGACGGCACCTACCGCATCACCATATGTGATCGTGCCGGCAATATTGCTGCCATGACCAAAGATGTTTACGTTGTCAGCTCAGTCTTTGAACTGGCCAGCGTAACGCAGATTGACAAACAAAGCATAAGACTGACTTATACCCACAATCTAAACGTCACAGACGCAGAAACAGGCCTTTTGACCCGCTATCAGATTTCTCCCGATATTCCGTCCGGCATAAGCATAACAAATCCGAAGGTTGACGCGGGTAATACCAGAATAATTACAGCAGAACTTACCGAAGCGCTTAAGCACAATGAACGCTACACAGTCAAAACGCCCGGAATTCAGAGCGAAGATGGTGACGAAATAGCAACCGGCAACAGCCAGCAGTTTACTGCTGATGCTCAGGGCCCAATGATAGCAAATGTTACCTATGATGGTCTGACCTCTCAGACACAGTTCAATGTTGTGTTTGACGAACAGGTAGACAGCACCACTTCTCAGGATATAAATAAATACACGCTTTCAATAACCGGCGCCAGCGGAACCATAGGCATCGTAACAGCAGTTCTCCGCGCCGACCTTAAATCGGTAACCCTGACCGC
>SABV01000448.1 GCA_009928855.1 Erysipelotrichia bacterium
CCCAATGCCGGTCTCTGACTGCTGTTGTATCGGGTAATCCACTGATCTGGCGCCCGCAAAAAGAGAGCTGCCACTATATATCAACAATAATGCAACGAACAAAGTTAAAGCGTTTTTTTGTTTCATCAAAAAGCCTTCAAATAACGCATTTTTGCAGTATAGTCATCGAAATCACCGGCAGTTCCCTGAAAAGTGCTGCGGTTGCCTTCAAGATCAATGATTAAACGTGCTGTAGCACTATATTCTCTTGTCAGGGAAAGGTTGAGACGATCATGAGTTGAGCTGACCGTTGTCGGGTCGACATTTTCGCGCTGGTAGTCAAGGCCCAGCAGCATATTTTCATGAAATCTGGAGCTGCCGCCAAACCCTATCCAGGAAGTCTGGTCGATACCACCAGCCGTTTTGTAGCTCAGTTTTTCGAGACCAAAAGAACTGTATACCTTGTTTAATTTGTCGTATTCCCAGGTCAGATTAAGGTCAAATCTCTGAATATCCTGATCGTTGAGATTATTAACCTTGTCTTTATCTATTGTCTGGCTCAAAGCCGCATAATAAAGCATTTGACCGGCACGATGATTAAATTCCAGCCACAACAGATCTTTATAGCGATCCATAAACCCTGAGTTATCTGAATATTCATGCAAAGGCCGATAGAAAAAATCAATACGCATATGCTTGTAATATTCACTTGGCTTTATGGTGACCTGTAGATCAGGCTGACTTCTGACAATTGTAGAACGCTGGTAATTCGCCAGGTTATCACGCGCAAGCCTCTGGCCCACCCTGGTAGAAATATACTGATTTAACTCGTAGTAGAATCTTGCAAAATAAGCTCTTTCATCGCGAGGAGACTGCCCAAGCGGCGAAATGAATGCGGTATCAGCCTGTTCAAAGCCAGCTTCAACCCGATAGTTTTCCCGTTCATAGCCTGATTTAAAGCGGTAAGCATCACCCTTTTGTCTGCCAAGATCATCACTTTTGTCGTAATCCGTATCGCTTCTGGCGATTTCAGCATCAACAAAAATATTTTCAGTAGGTCTGACTCTGACATCAAGCGAAAAAATATTATTAGCCAGCGAAGGCAGTGTTGTATCGGCAGCGGCATTATCCTTCTCGTCTTCTGTGCCAGCGATATTCAAACCAATCTTAAGACTTTTGTCGCGCGAATGCTCAAGCCTGAAGCCCCCTACGTAACGAGGGTTTTTCAAGTCATCCTTTTCAGCGGCATAATAGCCGGCAAAACCGCTGACGGTAGTATAATCGAACCTCTGCAACCCATAGGCTCCAAGCATGCTCTGTGTCATTGTAAACTCTGACATTTCTGGAAACGCGTGCCCCAGCACCAGTCGAGATCGTTCGCTGTTCATGTCAACCGTAGCCTGGTTAAGAGTAAAACCGTTTCGATAAGGACGCTTGTCATTTGTATAAGTTGCGTCAAGACTCATGGCTATCGAATCGCCGCTGCGACCGGTTGAAAAAAGTTCATAACGGTAATTCTTTTCGTAGAACTGCCCCGCGTCACGCGACGAAAGCTCTTTATCGCCATTAATCCAGGTAGAATAAAAGCTGGTATCAGTATAAAGATTCGAACTGAAAAGTCGCTTTTCTTCCCATTCATTAAGATCGTAATGCATAGGTTGTCGGCGATCAAGCAGTGGTATGCTCGTTTCTGGCGCAGGCAAACGCTGCTCAGAAGCGGGAATAAAACAAACCTTATGAGGGTTGCCCATAGCCGAAAATCTCGGATCAGCGGCAGTCTTAACCTCATAACCGGTTGTCAGATCAGCATCAACTCCAGAATATTCTATGCCAGCATCATTTTCATCATTTTCCAAGGGTAATGCTACTGGGCTCTTCAGTTCTGGAATATCCAGCGGATTGAAAAATTTCAGGCCATAATTAGCCATCGGAATGTGGGCTGAGGCTGTTTTGGCAGTGTTCTGAAGATTTACTCTTCGGGCCTTTTCGGGAGCAAAGCCGCTGCCGAAAAAGAGCAGAAACACCGCCAGAAGCAAAAGCAGTTTTCTGGCGGTGTTTTTCATTCTAACAGGACCTTCCTCAAGGACAAGCTCCTCGGTTTTTATCTCAAAAATGTAAGCGGATTCTGGGTTTTACCGTTCTTTCTAAGTTCAAAGTGCAGATGGTTACCTGTGGCAACGCCGGTTGCCCCAACTCTGGCAATCAACTGCCCGGCTTTAACCTGCTGGCCCTTTTTAACGAGAATCCTGCTGCAATGAGCATAGCGGGTAGAATAACCGTTTGCATGGCTCACAATTACCAGATTGCCATAACCAGATCGGCGGCCAGCATAAATTACTCTGCCACCAGAAGCAGCTGCGATCGGGCTGCCTTTTGGCGCAGCAATATCGATACCGGCATGAAAAAGGCGTTTACGATAAACCGGATGGTTCCGCCAGCCGTATGCATCTGACAAACGGCCTCTGACCGGCATCTTCCAGGCGGCGCGAGAGACTTTTGAATTGCCCTGAATAACTTTAAAATCTTTTGCCTCAGAAACCGGAACTTTAACAGTCTG
>SABV01000086.1 GCA_009928855.1 Erysipelotrichia bacterium
TATTCTTGCACGCGAAATTCAGCTGCCAGAGAGTTCTACACATCGGGGCGTTTCTTATGCAGATAGCCCGACAGAAGTCAGGCGCGTCAGAAGAACGCCAGCGCAGCTTGGCCAGCAGCGCCAGTTCTGGGTTCGCAATATTGCCACCGGCAATTTTGAGCAGACTACCGCCACTCTTCGGGCTATCGGCAAACATTGTAATGTGTTTCTTCAAGATAGCCAGGTGAATGTGACCCAAGCTGCCGTGAGCAGAGTTCAGAAACGTTTTGATGAAGTTATTTACCCGACTAATACGACTCATTTTGGCATTGAAGCCAGGCCCGGGCTCGATAACGATTTTAGAGTTAACTTGTTGATGGTTGATATTCAAGATGGCTATACTAACCCTGATGATGGTTACGTTGCCGGGTATTTTTTTGCCGGCGACCAGATGCTGCAATCTGAGTTTGAGAGTTACAGCAAAGTTAAGAGTAACGAATGTGAAATTCTCTATCTCGATACTTACCCCAGCGACCCTGGCGCAGACGATTATCTCGAAATTGTAGCCCACGAATTTCAGCACATGATTCATCACAATCAGGATAAAGGCGAAGTTACCTGGGTGAATGAAGGCTGTTCTCAAATCGCTCCTGTTTTTTGCGGTTTTGCTCCCCCCGGCCATTATAAGCTTTTAAAAGATGACCCCGATCGCAGTCTTAATAACTGGGCTCAATGGAACCCAATGCCCGATTACGGCCAAGTCTACCTCTGGAACCAGTTTATTGTTGATCATTATCTCTCTGATGCCACTACTCGCGCTGATTTTTTCAAGACACTGGTTGCATCTAAGAAGCAGAGCATTGCCGGTTATATTGATGCTTTTAAGCCTCTTAATGTTTCTTTTTCTGATGTGTTTACCGATTTCAGCATTGCCAACCGTATAAATGATGCGAAATTTGCCGCCGGGCGCTTTTCTTACAAACAGAGAGCATTAAAAAAATTCAGATTGCCGCCGACCCGTCACATTACTGCTTTTCCGACGAAGGTTAGTGACAGCGTGTATGTCTGGGGTTCTGATTCATTTTTTGCTGACATTTCAAATGTTGCGGGGCGTCTGAAAATTTCGTTTTCTGGTTATTGTCGCTTTCTTGGTTCAAGCAGGCCATATTTCAGACTGGCAGCGATTTTGCACGATTCTACCGGCATTCAGCCTGCTAAAATCACTTTTTTTAAACTTGAAGTGAATCCGAATGACAAAAATCGTCTGATTGGCTCAATAGAAGTTAACTGCGACGGTAGTTACGATGGCATGACGACGATCGTTATGGCTTTGGCTCCAGAAGAGCTTGATGACACAAAATATATGCCTGCTTCAGGATTTATTTATGATCTGAATTTTGAAACCACAGAACCGATTGTAAATGCCGGGCGGGCGTCACACAGCATCGATATGCAGACTTTTGCCGAAGTCATGTCAGCTATGGAAGGCAGCTATAGCGAGTCTGCCGTGCGGCTGCGTGAGCACTATGCCAATCTGCTTATCAGAACGGTAAAACGTGAGATCGAAAACGGCTCGTTGCAGACCGTTGATACCTTTATTGAATCGGCTGCTGCCAGCAACTCCCTTGCTCCTTTTTCGAGAGACATTCTGGGTATGCTGATGTTTTATAAAAATCAGCAGGGCTGTGTAATCTCTGATGAAGAGCTGCAGAACCGTATCGATTTTCTTGCCGGTGACAGATAGGCGCTATTATTCGCTGATTTCAACCCGTATTCGATAGGTTTTGCCTTCGACTGTTTCGCTTACATTGCTGACAGTGCCGATTGTAGACGCTTTTTCTTTTATTGCATCTCGGTAGGTCTCTTTTAATGCTGTATTGACCTGTTTTCTCGCTTCAAGGGCAAGATTTTTCATGTTTTCAGCCACATCTTGTCCGATGGCATTGCGGATTCTGTCGCCAGAAGCAAGACTTACCTGGCCGCCTTCAGCCAGAGCCGCTTTTATATTGTTTTTGAGCTGACCCATATACTCTTCTTCGACTTTCAGTTCGAAGCTGTCTGGAACTGGCACTGTCAGTGTCATGATCATGGTATCAGGGTTTAATACGGCGGTTTGTTCTGGCGCTACCGGCATGCTCAGGCCGTCTGGTGTGTCAGTGAAGCCTTCGGCAAGAAGTTTTTCTCTGAGAATTTGCCGCATCTGTTCAATGGGAAGAATGTCAAGCAGCGGAAAACCCATTGAGAAGGTTCCCATTTTGTCGCGGGCTGCGTTTGACATCAGTATTTCAATCGGAAGTCTGATTGCGTAAGATCGACTCATAGATCTGTTCCTCCATGCCTTGGTTTTCCATATATTCATTCGTTAACGCTCTGAATTCTGCGAGTTCTGTTTCAAAGCCGAAGGTTCGGGCGGCGCCGGCAATGAATCTCTCGTCATCGTTTGCGACCGTGCCTTCAGATGACCACCAGGCTATTGCGTTTTGCGCCGATTTGATAAATTTTTCAACGTGACTGAAAAGTTCAAGGGTATTTTTAGGTGATGATTCAAAAGTCAGCTCCAGGCTTTCGGCGGCCCTGATATGCCTGGTGCCGTTGCCGCCCGAAACGATTTTTGCAAAATGCGCGTTACAGCCTGCTAAATAGTCGGCGGCTCGTTCGATGAGATAGTCTCTTAGAGGCAGTTCTGTTCTGGCGGGGTTATCAAAAAGATACTGCCATGGGATGTTATCGATTCGCACTTTTTGCCAGGCTACAAACAAAGCTTGTATTATCCAGCTGGCGTTGTTTTTATCGAACCAGGCAAAAGAATATAGCGAAAAATTGTTTTTACAGAGGCTTATAAGCAAAGCGTCGGCAGGTAAAGTCACCGGGTAAAGTGGCTCATCTGAAGTCACTTCTGAACGCATTTCTTCGTAAAGGCGCTCGGCACCGCGATGTGAAAAGGTGAAATTCAAATGGTTCCAGAACTGATGGTCGGCACTGCAAAACCGTTTTGTATACCCATCTACTTCAAACAGGAATGGCCTGAGAGCAAAGGTGTCGGCGATCAGACGTTTAACAGCGGCTTCTACCAAAGATTTCCATTTAAGTGCAAATTCTTCTGAAAACTCGATGGCGTCGGGTAGTTTCTGAAGATAGTTATGATATTTTATCTTCGTGTGAAACTGGCCATTAAGGCGATTTTCTAGATATTCTAGAAGCATATCTTCAGGATAAAGACCAATTTTCACTGTTTTATTTCCTGTTTGCTGTTGCCCGGTTCGTTAATTAAGATTCCGCCATCGTTGTTTCGTAACTCAGGGTGATTATCGAGGCATACTGCTGCGATCTGGCCGTTTCTGACCTGCTTGGCGAGCTGCTCTCCAAATATTTTTTCGGCCTGTTCTATTATTGCGTCAAGCATTTCGCCGCTTTTAATTGCCTCGTTTATTTCAAGATTCGACATGCTGTTGTCGTTAAAGTCGACGACAATGCGTGTGGTGCCGGTGACTTCGTTGAATTCGAGATCTAGAATAAATTTTCTCATGTTCTGTTCTCCCGGTTCGGTGCGAATATCAGGCTCAATTCATCTTCTGAGCTGAGCGGGGTGCCATTGACCATTATGACATTATCTTTTATAAAAATCTCTATTTCTCGCATGTTTTGCGGCCAGTCTTTTTGCAGACCTGCGTAGAAGTCAGTTATAAAATGAGTCGTCTGATTTTCAGAGCCTATCCAGCGCCGTGAAGAGGGTGTCTGTTTTTTGTCGAAAGGGCCGGCAACAACCAGGTCGCAGAGGCTGGTGGCACGCCTTTTTGTCAGATCAGCCGTTATAGAATGCCATTCGTAGCCGCTAAAAAGAATTATGCCATGATAACCTGCTTCTGCAAGTTGTTGTAACAGCAGAATCAGCTCAAGGGGTTGATCAAGCGGTTCTCCGCCAAGAATTGTCAGGCCATCAGCGTGGGCAGAGATGATCTTTTTTGCGAGAGCGTTTATGCTGATCTCTTCGCCGGCGCATTGGTCATGCATTTCAGGGTTACAGCAGTCTGGGCATTTTATGCTGCAGCCTTGCAGCCAGAGAGCAGAGCGCTCGCCGGGACCTTCAACGCTGGTTCTTGCTTCAAATCTGGCTATCCGCATTTTTTACCATTCTTTCGATTGCATTATTAATCAACATTCCAAGCTCTTTTTCCTGGTCGTCGGGGGGCATCGCTGCAAATTCGTCAGATTGGGGGAATTCGAGTCGAACGAAGTTTCCTGATTGTTCAGGGGTGGCTGCAAAAAGCCAGTTTTGAGCATTCTGACGCAGCGTGCTTTCCAGCTTTTCAGGGGTTTCTTCAGATAATATTTTTATGCGTTTATCAAGCATTTTTTCGCGCAGAAAATGCTCGAAAAATTCGTAGGCATCTTTGAGAGATGAGGGTCTGTAA
Organism: Erysipelotrichia bacterium; assembly: GCA_009928855.1. Classification (GTDB taxonomy): domain Bacteria; phylum Muiribacteriota; class Ozemobacteria; order Ozemobacterales; family Ozemobacteraceae; genus Rifleibacterium. The sequence goes on from SABV01000086.1 coordinate 4,392, forward strand.
CCGTTGAGTATGACAATTACATTGACCATGTCTTTAACGAATGTGTCTATGAGCTTTTCGGCCAGATTAAAAAACCATGCAAAAAGAAGACCCAGATGACGTTCGTGCTCAAAAAATTCGGTCAGCGTGATTTTAATTATTATATCGCGTCTGATTCTAAAAACCGCGCCTGAATCTCGTTTGAAGTAAGTCAGCTGATTTTCGATGAATTTGTAATCGAAAAGATCGAACTGCATACTTTCGTCTATATAAGCCAGCTCAGAAGGAACAATCGACGAAATGTTGCCTTTGTTGGTCAGTTCATCGTAGCCTCCGAGAGGAAGGACCTGCGGTTCTCCGTATCTGGCAACGATCCATGAGCTTTCTTCTTTAAGGGTAAAAACGCTGCGGGTCCAGAATGCCATGCCCTTCATTGCTCTTGACATGCGCCGGTAAAAAAGATGGTCGGCAGGGCGTTCAAAAAGGTTTGGGTGACCAATCTCGAAGATATCATCGGCGTAAAACCTGAATTCTATCGTTGCCAGTTCATCAAGTGCTTTTATATATATTTTTTCGAGTGCCTGGTCTACATCGAACCCCGCTGAAGCTGAGTGCTCAACGCTGAATGATTTTTCGAGATCGGTGTCGGAAAAGGCAATATCATTGTCTTGAAATGCAGGCAGGCGGTCGATTATCTGCTGAAATATTCCCTGAGCTATCGCAGGGTCGCGATCAGCACCGCTTAATAGAAAAATACCTTCGAGGCGGTCTGCGCCTTCTGCGTTAAAAATACGGGCAAGCAGGGCGTCTTCTTCTTTAAATTCTGTTGCGCTGGGATCTTTAAGGCCAACTGGTAAGGCCATGAATCTGCCCATGAGCCTCGCTATGAACCCTGGCGGAATCGCATGAGCACCACGCCTGGCAAGGTCTTTCCAAAAATCACGTGCGAATGAATATACTTCTGTATAGCCTGATTTTTGCAGAGATCTTTTGTACCAGAACGCTATTTGGTCGGGGTGTAAAAAACGCATTGGTCAGCCTTTAGTCGAGGTTTGCGAGACGTTCTTCGATATAATCTTTGATTTTTCTTACATCTGAAAAATTATTGCCGCAATAACACAAAATCTTGAGCTCTTCACGGGTAACGTTGCCGCCATTGAAGATAAAGGCCTGGGTAAGAATCAGTTTATAGAGTTTTATTAGTTTGCGATCAGTTATTTCTACCTTTAGTTCGTCTGCCAGCACCGCAATAAGAGCCTTAAAGGCGGTAGTTATTCTTTCGTCTCCGAGCAATACCTTGTCTTCACGTTCGATGGCGGCGGGCAGAACAGTGGTAACGATGTATTCATGTATCAGAAGAAAATCTTCAAGTGTGCAGTCTGATTTCCATGGTTTTTCACGATTGTATGTGCGGCTTTCAAAAGCTATTCCAGACCTTATCAGTTCATAAAAACATGTATCGCGGACCGGTAGGGTTTCGGCTTTGATGATGAAACGGTCTTTGAGTGCGTCAAACTCTCCGAAATCCGGTATTTCGTTGCTTGCGGCAAACATGCAGACCAGTGGAACCGGCAGGGGTTTGCCTTCCTGATAATATTTTCGTTCGTTTATAACGGTAAGCAGCACGTTGAGAATTGCTGAATTAGCCTTGAAAATTTCATCAAGGAAAGCAATTTTCGCTGTTGGCAGGTGCCCTTCAACTTTGCGTAAATAACGACCTGATTTGAGTTCTTGTATGTCAACCGGCCCCATTATTTCGCTGGGCTCAGTAAATTTAGTCAGCATATACTCGAAATATTCTTCTTGTTTCAGACCCAGGCCCTGGCAGAATACAGAAACAAGAAGAGATTTGGCTGTGCCGGGTCGCCCGATGAAGAGCATGGGTTCTTGTGCTGCTGCGGCAACCATCATCAGCTTGAGCAATTCTGCGCGTTTCAGAAAAAAGTCGTTCAATCTGCTGTAATAGTCAGCAATTCTCGTTCTGGCCAGATTGATGCGATCAATTGCGGGGGCTTGGTAGTTCATAAGCGTCTCCAGTAGAATAACTTAAGTGCCGCAGGCACTTTGCCAGTCTTTAAAGCCTTTTTCGCCGCGTGATGCAAGCGCAAAGGCGTGCTGTATCCAGAAAACTCGACGTTTTTCGAGTAACTGGTGTATTTCGAGCTTTTCGGGCACGAGATCCGCAAGGATTCCGATGCCAAGAAAATTTAGAATAGTCAGGGTCTCGGCAAAAATGTCCTGATCACGGGTCTTTATTGCTTCCTGAAGCCAGCGCATTGCCCGGTCAGTAAGGTTGTCGAGTTGGAATCTTCTGATCGGAGAACTGGTCAGAAGCAGGCACATGATTATCCATTCGGCTGAATCTCTGAAGTCTTCCCAGCCGCGTGGAGGCTGAGGAATGCGGTTTATGAGGAGATTAAAGAGTCTTTGTTCGTCGACCGGTTTTCGGTAAGCCAGACAGAGCCTGTACATATCGCAGTACATTGTCAGGTTGTAGATATCCCAACTTGGACTGTTGGCGTTTGTAGCAATTAGAGCCGGCATAATGAACTGCTCAAAATCTGGGTGTGGGCCAAACTCTGACACCATGATCAAGAGAAGTCTTTGTGCCTTGGCAAGCGCTTTGACATCGGCTGACTTAAGTGCCAGGCTGAAAAAATCGCTCCAGTCCGATTTGCCTTCACCAAATCTCTGGTAAATAGATCTTGCCAACGGTTTGCCATCAGAAATCTCGGGAAAGCTTTCCTGGTCAAGCTCTTTTATCCAGGAAATCTTTGCTACCCCGTAGTTGTGGGCATTTTCTTCTTTGCGACTGAACATGAAAGGCGGTTTGTAAAGCTCGCCTGTAAAAAAATCGCGCAATGGTGTTTCTTTGATTTTTTCCATGCTGAGAAGTCTGAGCCAGCGTAATATTGCTGGGGGCAGGTCTTCCATGCTGGCGGAGGCAGGCCAACGCCGGATCAGAGTGGTAAAATATTGTGGCAGATCACTTCCGCCAGGAATATAGTTGCGCTGATATGGATAAGGATTATTCTGCTCAGGAGTGATACTGATTGGCCCTAACAGGCTTTGAGCTGTTTTTTCGCTAAGGTGTACTGAAAGAAGCTTAAAAAGTTGTAGTTTTGTGGTATTTATAGCGCCATAATCGCTGCAGCAGCCAACTTGCAATAAGAATTTTCTTACGTTCATGTTTATGCGTGGCAAATCGCTTTCAGAAAGGAGTTCTACGCGATTTTCTACGTTTATGCCGCCGCCGGAGGCCACACGAGTTTCGTTAAAGTTGTAAAACTGGCGTGCTTCACCAGAAAAGGCTTTTTTCATGCCTTCAACCGCCTGGTTGAAAATATCGCGGTCATTGAATCTGGCAGCAAAAGTAAGCAGCAGAAGGTAGTGAAACTCTGAATTTATAGCGCTAGAGCGTATCTCAGCCAGCAGGCGACCTTTTTCTATTTCGGTAATTGAGTTTTCAAGCCCGTGCGACAGTGCGGGAGTTTGCCGGCAATATTCAAAAATATAGTCTACGAGCAGTTCTGTATTGTTATCCAGAACTGCGGCATTCATTGCACTGGCAAGCGTGGAGAGCTTCATGCGCATTTTCCGTGTAATTTCACTGCGTTGCCGCCAGAGATCTGATCTTGTTGCGTTACTGTTGAGCTGTCTATCTAATTCTTCAAGCTGCAATCGCAACGAAGCATTCTCTGAACTGCTTATTTCGGGGAGGTTTTCGAGATTCAGAACTCTATGCTGGCGTTTTTTTGCTGCAGACATGCTGCCTGAAACTTCACCGACCTGGTTCTCTTCAGAGGCTGCGTGAAGTTTTTCGTAAACGGCAGTTCTGGTTTCGACTTCAACTAACTGCTTTTTTTTTTTCAGTTCTTTAAAATTGAACTTCCATGATGGTTGTAGTGCTTCGGCTCTGGCTGCAGCCTGGTTTATTTCAAGTGAAACGAAGTCCTCCATCGGGAGCATGCTGGATGCTTTGAGCAAAGTGCATTGTAACTGGTCATCTATTTGTTCAAAACATATATAATCACTGGTTTCAGCTTCCAAAAAACCATGAAGCCTTTCAGAAGAGAGCCTTGGAGTCAACAGCTGCCCCATGGGCACCATTATTCTTTCTTCGACTTCGGTAAAGGCTGTAAAAGCATCTGAAAGGATTGTTGCCAAGGCCCTGTCGGCTTTTTTAGTATGCGCCAGAATAAAAATTCTGCCATCTTCGCAGAACCAACTGGTATAGCTTCTGAAATTTTTGAGCGATTCGTTAGAAATAATTGCTTTGAGACGTTCACGGTCGGTGATTTTCCAGAAAACGGGGAGCTGGTGCCGATCAGTGTCGCGTAATCCGGGTCTGATTATCAGATTCTCTGAGCTGGTTTTCTGAGGCAAATCGACTTTACCTATTTCTATTTTTATTATGCTTTCGCCCTTTTTCCATGACGGTTTCAGATTCAGAAGTCTGCCGTCTTTCTGTATCAGCAATATACCGTCGAGAACCTTGAACTGATTGAAGCAGTCAGGCCCGGAAATATCGTGAATGCGCCAGCCAGCTTCGACATAAACGCCAGAATGACCGCTGAGCATGTTGAACCATGTAAATTCTTCCTGGGCGAGGGTGTTGAAGACCCACAGCGAGGGGTTGGTAATTTTGAGCAGGTAATAGTCGTGCTTTGCATTAAAAATTGCGAACTCACATTCTCCCTGCTGGAGCATAAAATGTTTTTTGACGGCGGCATAAAAAATTTCGCGGTCAGCAGTCATCAAAATGACTTCTTCAGACACTTTGCGCGCCGGTTCTTTTTTTATTACAGCTTTACGGAAGAGATCCAGCCATGACATTTCTCTGAGTTTGCTGCCTGGAGTTCCTTCTTCCCAGATTTTTTCTGGGGCTTCCAGCTGGGTCTGAAGCATATTGCCCAGACGTCCGATAAGGCTCTGCTCGCCTGGAACCTCCCACCAGATTGTCCAGGGTGGGTCTGACTCCTGAAGAAACTGCCCCTTCAGCTGGCCGCTGGAGGCAAAGAAACGCACTGTCAGAAGATCTGACGGCGTCTTCATTTTCAGGTATCTTTCTGATTTACTCATTTTTAAAGACTGGCCGAGCGGTATAATTCTTCAATGTTTTGTGCGTTCAATGTTCGCTGCTTCTGTAATTTTACAACAAGCTCATCAATTTTGTCTCGATTCTTTTCGATGAAAGAGCAGACCTCCTGGTAGACTTCGCTGATTATTCTGTTAATATGCGGCGAAAGTTGTGGCAGGTAATATGGGTCTGGGCGATGGTCTTGAAATGTGAATTCACGAGGGGTTCCGGCCATGCCGTAGACGGTTGCCATATCGGTGGCGATTGCGGTGGCTTTGCGCAGATCTTGGGAGGCCCCAGTCGATACTTCGCCAAAAAATACTTTTTCGGCGGCATAGCCGCCAAGAGATATACCTATTTCGCTGCGCAGACGACTCTCTGTGTAAAAATAAGGGCGTTTCGCCATCGATTCCACGAATCCAAGAGAGTCTGTTCCTCCGCTTTCCAGGGTGATTCTGGTTATTTCTTCCTGACGTTTATACAGGTAAAACATCAAGGCATGACCGGCTTCATGGGTTGCAACAACCTTTTCTTCTTCGTTAGAAAGTTTGGCTTCTTGTGCCATGGTGCCCAGCCAGCTTTGCAAGGTTTCTTCGTCAGCGGTGTTTTTTTTGTTATTGATCAGATAGCGTTTTAGACCTTTGATGAGAGCATTAAGATGGTCGCCCGTGTGTGGCGTGCCGGTATTGGTGGCGCGGCCTGTCCAGCTGGCAAGTTTATCTATCTGGGTTTCGTCGAGGCTCGTTTCGAATTTTGTGTTGTATAGACTGAGAATTGCTTTTCGGTCTTCCCATTCGGGATATGGAATCTCGATCTGATATTCGAAGCGGCCTGGGCGCAGAAATGCCGGGTCCAGGCTTTCTACAAAGTTCGTTGTGCCGACTACCAATACCATCTGCTCTTTTCTAAAGCCGTCCATTTCGGTGAGCAGCTGATTGACTATAGAGTGGGCGGCCTGAGAGGCAGCGTCGGCCGATGAAGCACTTCTGGCTCCTGCTATTGAGTCGAGTTCATCAAAAACAATTACCGATGGGGCAGTTGCTCTGGCACGGGCGAAGAGTCTTCTTATATTTGCTTCGCTTTCGCCAAGCCATTTTGATTTAAGCTCGGGGCCGCTGACAATATAGATTGCAGCATTAAGTGCTTCGGCTATGCCTTTTGCAAAAAGGGTTTTGCCTGTGCCCGGGGGGCCGTGAAATATCAGGCCGCGCGGGATTATCGATTCGATTTTACGGATTTCATTTTCGTCGTTCAATGCTGCCGTTGCCTGTAGCATGTTCAGAATATTTTCGTGAATCTGTTTTTTTACAGAAGCGTAGCCTGCAATATCTTTTTCAAGCTCGATTTCTGAAAGAGAAACGCCACCGCAAGCTGTATATTCACGGAGTTCACGCATGTAATTACTGTGCATGTCTTTTATTGAGGGGTCGAAATCGGCTTTGCGTGCGAAAATTCCCATTATTTCGCGAAATCTGACCGGATTGAGGCCTGATACGAATTTAAAAATGCCCATAAGGTTTATCTTGTCAACGGCGAATTTGCGAGCTTCATTTTCGGCAATAATGCTTGAAATGCGGTTTCTTGCAATGCCCAGCATCTCACAGCGAGCCGGAAAAGCCTGAGCGATCAGCTCGGGTAGCGTAAAATCAGGATCTTCAAAAGCTACCAGGCTGAGCATGGGGTTCTCGTGAATAATGGTCATTATTTCGCGGGCCTCCATGGTGAGGCCGCCCTGCGTTGTTGAAGTGATTATGTCGAGATATGGCAGAAAAAATATTTTATTGGCTTCGGTGTTGTTTACGAGGTCACGTAACTGTGAAACAATGCGACTGAGGCGTGTGCCAGGTGTTTGTGGTGCATCGGGATTTTCGCGACCATCTATGATTACGGTAGTTTTTCCTTCTGTTGCCATGCGGCGTTTAAGAATAGTCTGTAAATACGGGATTACCTGCTTCTCGCAGCGTACAAGCACTGAGACTTCTTCTTTTAGTCTGGCACACACGAAGCGCAGTTGTTCCTGATAACACTGCTCGACGGCGTCAAATGGCGAAATTTTACGTGGCAGTTCATTCAGCGTAATTTCGAGCATTATCGATCTCCAGAATATTCATTTCAAATAATATACAATTCTACGCCGACAAAAGCAAAATTCATCATCAGGAGCGGCGGGAGGTGAGGCTTGCCACAAGAAGGCCGACTTCAAAAAGCAGGTATGTGGGGATTGCCATCATCAATTGGCTGAAAACATCGGGTGGCGTGAGAATTGCCGAAATAATGAGAATGATGACGAAAATTATCGCGCGCAGCGATTTGAGCTTGTCTACGCTGGCTAACCCCGTTTTAACAGCCATGAAAATTGCCGTTGGCCACTGAAACATGATTCCGAATGCCAGGGTCAGCATGCCGATCAAGCCTGTGAACTGGTCAAATCCTATCGCGGCTTCAAGGTAGGGGGTTTGCATTCCAAGCGAAAAGCTCATGATAACCGGTAGTATGACAATTAATGCGAAGGCTGAACCGCCAGCAAAAAGCAGCCAGCTGAATAGAAGCAACCAGCCGGCGAATGATTTTTCCGCCGCATAAAGACCGGGTGCCATAAAATTCCAGGCCTGGCGCAGAACATAGGGCGCTGCAACGAAGATGGCTATATAAAGCGACATTTTAAGTTTTACCATTAGTGGCTCTATTGGCGAAAAATATCTGAGTGTGAGCCCCGGTGGGCAAAAATGCCTGATTGCGAGGGTAGTGATATCGTCTGAAAATAGAAACGCCAGCGGAAAAATCACGACGATGCTTACAAGCGAACGGATCAGTGCCCATCTCAGCTCTTCAAGATGCTCCGTAAAAGTGCCATTTTTGTTTTCGCCCTGCAACAACGTTAAACCCCAGTCATTATAGTTTTGACGACTATGATTATTTTTTGATCGCACCTGTCGAAAACCAGTCTACACGATCATGGCTTTGCTGTCTAATTGCTGACAGTTCGCGGGTAAAAAGCTTCTTTTGCTGTATCTTTACGGCAGCGAATTGGATGGCGGGGCAAAAATAGTGTAAGATGATGACGGATTATTATGTTAAAAGGCTTTTGCTATGACTTTTAGAACTTTTTTTATTGTTGCCCTGTTGCAGTTTATTGCAGCTTTTGCTGTTGCAGTAAAGATTTTGCAGGAAATTTTTATCAGCAATGTTAATTTTTTATCAGAGTTTGATTTTTCTTTGGCAATGCCGGTGCTTCTTTCTTTTGCTCTGATTGCGCTGTTGCTTGTCAGGCAATGGTTTTCGGAACTGAGGGTAATGCTGGCATGCGCAGCCATGCTGGCCTTTGCGAGTCTGTTGTGCGTCGGTGCATCTTCTGGAAGTCTATTCTTCTGGTTGCTGTGTCTTGTCGCTAACCTCTGTTTCTGCTTTATGAGTGCCGAAATTATGATTGCCGGCTCTCTGAGGCCCGCCAGGATACCTGTGATTATTATAAATGCAGTTGCCATGGCATTGCTGTTTATCGACTGGCGCGTGTTTTTGGTGACCCGCGCGCATCTGAATTTAAAAATACTTACCGAAGTTCTGCAGGTAAGAACTTTGTTGCTGAGATCGGCTTTTTACATGGGTGTTGACGGGCAGCAGATTGTTTTTGATCTTGTTTTTCTG
>SABV01000449.1 GCA_009928855.1 Erysipelotrichia bacterium
TGGTTATTTTGCGGCATTCTTTTTCCTTTTCAGGCTATCAAGGGAACAAGCATGCATATCAGTGCATTTTTTTTTCCATATTATTCACTTTTAGCCGGGATCGGCTTCAGCGCTTTTCTTGAAATCATGAGCAAACGTAAATATGTGCCAAAAATCACTGGCGCCTTTCTGATTGCCTGGGTGCTTTATTTTACGAGCATTGCAATCAGCAACTACAATCAGAAATACCAGTTCTCCAAAGATAATATGCGAAATTTGTTCAGCTCTTATATGCCAGCACAAAACCAGACTATCGCATCAAGAAATCCTGTTCAGGTTTACGAAATCACAGGTTGTTCAGGAGTAATATGGCCGAAATCAAGCAATGACAGCCCGTTAAGAATCGCCGAAAAATACAACACCGACTTTATCATAACCGAATCAACCGGTTCTTTCGAGGTCAAAAGTAGCGCCTGGCAAGTTGTCGCCTCTTCTTCGCCTTTAGTAATGTTGAAACGACTCAAAAAAAATAAATAGCCATCTATGCTAATGTTAAGCAAGACAAATTTCTTCTCACAGGTTAGTATCTAAAAAATTTGAGAATAGCTAATGCCCTTATTTAAAGCACACTTTGCCTGTTATTAAGAAAGCAAGCGATATTATGTTGTCAATACTTTACGGCCTTTTGCTACAAAGCATTTTTATATTGTCGATTGCCGACGTTAGTCGAAGATTGTGCGATAAGTATTTTACCGACCCGCCTCTTCTTGTTCGCTGTTCGGCGGGCGGCCTGATGTTTTGCTGGCTGCTCAGCGTCATCTTCTCGGTTTTAATACCTTTCGGTCTTTTTAAGGCAGAAATTGCCTGTTTGTTATCAATAGCCTGTCTGGCGGCAGCGCGGCATTGCTTTCCCCGACAAGCTCTTTCGGGCAATATCCTCAACGATATCACAGCAGCAACAAAAACTTTTTCTGATTATTTGAGCCAGCAACGCCTGTTATGGCCTTCGGCCGCGGTTTTTTTGTTTTTTTCACTGCTCATCATCACACGCACGCTGGCATTGCCGCTTATGGGCTGGGACACCCTGACTTATCATGGAGTCAAATCCGGCTCGTGGGTTCAAACAGGCGGTTGGCTGATGCTTGATGCGCCGGGCGCCTGGGAATACTACCGTTCTTTTTTTGGGGGCGGCGAAGTGTTTACCGCGTGGTCAATGCTGTTTTTGCGTTCAGACGTGTTTGCCGGAATTCCCGATGTCTTTTTCTGGTTTTTGTCTGGTTTGATCATCACCGCTCTGGCGCGTCAGTCCAAACTAAGACTCCGCAATTCTGCTTTGCTATCTGTAAGCTTTCTATGCTCATTTGAATTGACCAGAGTAGTAGGAACCGGCTATGTAGACACCTGCGCAAGCTCATTTTTGCTTGGGGCCCTGTTATTCACTCTGCAGTTCTTGCAATCAGGGCGCACCTGCGATTTATACCTTGGATTCGCCGCATTTGGCATTGCTTCATCAGTTAAAACAAACGCTCTGGCCGTCAGCGGCATTATGATTATTGCAATAACGCTGATGCTTATAAAATCACGTCGGATAACACTTAGAGCGTACCTCATCTGCGCATTATTTTATTGGATACCAGTTATTCAATGGCTTGTATTTAACTATCAAATTACCGGCTTTCCTCTTGGTTGCGTTCCTTTGAGTATTGGCCCTTTAACTCTTGGCGCCATGCCACCGAGTTTAGTCTGGTTTTTCGACCGCCCGGATTTAACCCCCTACAGCTTTGCTTCTGAATTATCTTCACTGTTTCTCGCTTTGAACGGCCTCAAGTTCTCAATAATTCTCCCATTGCTCGGCATAGCGGGTTGCATAATAAATCTGAGACGCAAAGAACCTGAATATTTATTAACAGCCCTAATGTCGTTTACAGTTGTCGCGTTGTATTTCTCCCCCTCTTTTTCGGTTATCAGACTAGAAAAAAGCTGGGTGCTGGTAAATGGCAGGTTTTTGGTTCCGGGGCTGGTTTTACTTGCAACCGCCGGTCTGCAAAATCTGGAGAAGTTTCGTTTTGGGCCGGCACTGATAGAAAGCCTGGCATTTTTATCTGCTATCGTCGGCCTGTACAGCTATTTTCAAAGAAACATTATTGGCAGACATCATATTGAGCTGATTTTTACCGGAATTGCAGCAATCATCTTCCTGCTGCTCTGCGGCCTTTTCTACTGGAGAAAGTCGTTATCAGCGAGTTGCGATTTTTCACAACCAAAATACTTTTTTCTTATCATTGCCGCTATTTTAGGTATCACAACGGTATCTTTTCATTTTAAGAACTGGTTCAGAAATACTGCTTATCTCGAATGTAGAACTCTGCAAGGATTTGGCAAATACTGGAACCCGGCTCTGGTAGCAATGCAAGAAGAAAACGAATCACACATAGCATTCACACACGGCAGTCATAGATTAGGGCATGGGGTAATGCTGGCGCAATTTATGGGCGACAGATTCTCTAACAAGCTGAGTTACATTTCGCCCGAAAAAAACGGCGAGGTACTTCC
>SABV01000450.1 GCA_009928855.1 Erysipelotrichia bacterium
CTACCAGAAATGCAAAAAATCAGATCGAACAGCTGCGACAAAAAATATCTGCGGCAAATACCCAGCTCAGCAACATCAGAAACATGGTGTACAGCAAACTCACAGAAGAAGAACGCCCATTCACCAATATGCTCAAGGAATTTGCAAGAATTGCTTCGCTCAAAGACGCGGTAATTATGAGGTTTCACAATGATGACACAACAGAAATATGCAGCCGCGTTGACAGCCTTCGCTCTCTTGAATTAAACAGCGCTGAAAAAGAAATACTTCAAACAATCATGATAAATCCGAAAGTCAAAGCAACAGTTAAACTTGAAGCCAATGACGATACCTGCACCGGCTACCCTCTTATGCACAACAAGAGATTACTCGGCCTTGTTTTTACTCATTTCGACGACGAACATGAGATTCCCAACGAGGGGATCATGGATTTTTGCGTAAAACTCTTGCGCGACCAACTGGCTCTTTTGGTAATGAATGAAGAAAAAGAATTATGGGAAAGCTTTTATCAGGAAAATCTCTCTGCCTGACAGCGAATAAAGCACCCCGTATTTTAAAGAGTCAACAAATTGCCAAAAATCAGCAAGGAAATTGTATTTTTTTGCTACAATTTTCTTGAGAATTTTATCACAATTGCATATACTCTCAAGCGTCGGTAAAAAAACTGCCACACCAAAAAGGCAGATCAAGGAGATTCAAGATGTCCTGTCCAATTTCATCAAAAGCCGAACTAAGTAAACTTTCCCCTGAAAAGGCAGAGGAACTCGAGTATTATCTCGACAGTCTTCCTCTTACTGAAGACCGGGAAAAAAATCGCGGTTTCCTGATCCAGTCACTGCACAAAGCTCAGGAAATTTTTACTTACCTGCCAAGTGTTGTACAGATCCATGTTGCCAACAAACTGGGTCTGCATCTGGCAGAAGTAAACGGAGTTATCAGTTTTTATTCTTTTTTTACTGATAAACCAGTAGGTCGGTTCAAGATCAATATCTGCACCGGCACAGCCTGTTTTGTAAAAGGCGCAGATAAGCTTGTGGAAGAATTTCAACGATACCTTGGCCTTAAAATGGGCGAAACTGCCGCTGATGGCAAATTTTCTCTGACCGCTCTCAGATGCGTCGGCGCGTGCTCAATGGCCCCTGTAGTTATGGTAAATGACAGAGTTTACGGTAATGTAAACGCCAAGATGGTTCCTGAAATCATCAATGACTGCAAGTAAAAGGAATTTGAAATGATAGACACACCAGCAAAACTGAATTCTCATGCAGAAAAACTTATCCAGGAAAAAACCCGAAAAACCGGGGCAACCATATTTGTATCTCTCGGCACCTGCGGTATCGCAGCAGGAACCAAGCCGATTCATGAACAACTCAAATCTGAAGTAAACAAACGCAAAGCCGATATCGAAATCATCGAAGTAGGCTGCATGGGTCTTTGTCACAGCGAACCAACAATAGAAGTAATTAACAACGAAACCGGCAAATCAACTATTTATGGGCATGTTAAAGTTGAGCAGGCTTCTGCGATCATAGAAACCGCCAGCAAAGGCACAGAAGCTGTCAGTTGTGAAATTCTTAATCGCTCCTGGTTCTACCCGGAAGACAATGAAACCGCAACTCCCGATCGCATACAGGCTCGTATCGTTTTACGCAACACCGGCAGAATCAACCCTGAAATACTCAACCACTATATTGCAGTCAAGGGTTATCAGGCCCTCGCAAAAGCATTGCACGAAATGACTTCTCAGCAGGTTATCGACACCGTCATTGAATCAGGCCTGCGCGGACGCGGCGGCGGCGGTTTCCCGACCGGCAAAAAATGGGCTTTTGCAGCAATACAGAAGGCAGATCAGAAATATGTTCTCTGCAATGCTGATGAAGGCGACCCGGGCGCATTCATGGATCGCGCGGTTCTCGAAGGCGATCCTCACTCAGTTCTCGAAGCAATGGCCATTACCGGTTATGCTATCGGTTCGAATATCGGTATCATATATATTCGCGCCGAATATCCGCTGGCTGTTAAGCGTCTAGAAATCGCCATCGCTCAGGCGAAAGAGCAAGGTCTGCTGGGCAAGAATATTCTCGGCAGCAAATTTAGCTTCGACATTCAGATAAAATACGGCGCAGGCGCCTTTGTCTGTGGCGAAGAAACGGCCCTGATTCATTCAGTCGAAGGCAAGCGCGGCGAACCAACATTCAAACCGCCCTTCCCTGCCATAGAAGGCCTTTGGAAAAAACCGACAATCGTCAACAATGTCGAAACATTCGCCAATGTCTGCGCAATTATCCGCAACGGCGCTTCCTGGTTCAAAAAAATCGGCACAGCCGGTTCACCGGGCACAAAGGTATTTGCCCTTGCCGGTAAAGTAAAAAAAGTTGGTCTCGTAGAAGTCCCAATGGGAACCACCCTGCGCGACATCATTTTCACCGTCGGCGGCGGCATCATGAATGACCGCAAGTTCAAGGCAGTGCAGACCGGCGGTCCTTCAGGCGGACGTATCAAATTCGACCAGCTAGACACAGCCATAGAC
>SABV01000451.1 GCA_009928855.1 Erysipelotrichia bacterium
TGCGAAAGCGTAAGCCAGCATTGCGTGAACTTCTGCGTCCGAAACCCCGGTGTTGCGTCTGGCACTGTATTTGAACTGCGGGTTTTCTTTGCCAAGTTGTTTGTAAAGAAGATCGACTACTATTTCCATGTCTGATTTTGACGCTTTTTGTATATATGCTGCTGCCAGACCTACTTTTGCATCGTCAGATATGTCTTTCGCTTTTTCGAACCAGGGTATGCCATCTTTGAGCGCGCCAAGGTGAGACTTGGCCCAGCCAACGCCATTGTTGGCCTCGGCCTTTTCATCATCGGTAGGGTTGTCGTTAAGCACTTTGTTGAACTGGGTGATGGCGCTGTCATACTGACCTTTGGCGATGTTTTCCCACCCCTGGTCGTTAAAGGCGTTGCCGCGAACAATTGGAGTGCCAATATCGTATGAATAGTTGCTGCTGCCTTCTCCGTTCACTCCGCCGGTGCAACCGGTGAGCCCGAACATTATTGGCAAGGCAAGCAGTATCGCTGTAAGATGCTTTTTAACCATTTTATGCTCTCCTTTTTTTACCATCAGCGCATCACGGCGAATTTGCCGCGTTTTTTCAAGGTCTGACCACCTCGGGTTACCTGGAGCTGGTAGAAGTATGCTCCGTTTGCCACCCGTTTACCCTGATTGTTGTGCAGATCCCATCTGATGCGGCCGTCTTTGGCACTGCCGAAGTCAAAAGTATCAAAGCTTGTAACCACGTGGCCGGCGGTGTCGTATATTTTTAACCTCACTCTTTCAGCGTTCTGATTGAAGTTGTAGTTAAAATACATGGCGTTGCCGGTCGCCGGGTTAGGATAAGGCATGAACTCGTCAAGTGCGAAGGCGCCGGGGGCGGTTATGGTGAAAGACTTTTTCAACACATTGCCGGCCTGGTCAGCAACTTCGAAACTTATCTCATGTTTACCTTTCGGCAGAGCCTGTCTTACTTTGTAGCTGAAATTGCCATCATCGTTTACGATTGCGCCAGAGACTTCTTTTTCGTCTATGAACAGTTTGAATGTGTCTTTGTTCAGCCCTGAACCGCCGTCAATCAGCGATCCTTTTATTTCTGGAAGCGAATTGTCAAGTGTTTCCAGTGATGCCGGGCTTACTTCGCCTGCAGATGGTGCAGTCATGTCAGCCATCAGAGCAAGTCTGCCAAGACCTGAGAGTTCGGCTGAAATTTTACCGTTCTGGAGTGTGCCGCCCTGGAAAATCCAGCTTCCATCAGTTTTCTGACGGTAAATATGAACCTTTTCAGCCGGAACGCTTATTTTGCTGTCAGAAATATCAGCTGTGTAAAGCAGACATTTTTTCAGCTTGAGGCTCGCCGGGCCAATTTCTTCAAGCGGCACCACTTCGACCAGTTCTTTTGATACGTTCGCCTTTAAGCTTTGGGCACCCGACATTAAACTGGCTTTGAGGCTGGCGCTGCCAGAAATAGATTCAAGATTTTCGCGGTCTATCATATAGATCGCGGCAGCGGTGTATGCAGAATTTTCGGCCGCCTTCAGGCTTGCTTTTCCTGAAGCTGAAGTGATGCTGAGTCTCTGTGAAGCACTCAAATCAGCAACTGTGAATTCAACCGAATCGTAACCGCTCATGCCATACAGGTCGGTTCCTGACATGTCTATGTAAGCTTTGCCTGGGCTTGTAATGTCAATTTTGTAAGAACCGGCGTAATATTTTTCTTTTAGGAAATTCATGGTAACCGGTGTTCGGTTAGAACTCTGCTGCACAGAACATACCGCCGGGGCTTGCAGAGCTTCAGATGTTTTGGTAAGAATCATGATTTCATATTCATTGGCCGGGTTCGAGAAGATCTTGGTGGTAAACGATGGAGCAGTGTTGATGACTACACTGTTGGTGCTGTCTACCGCCATCAGATTTCCGGCGAGGTCTGTAGTGCCTTCGATAGCTATAATTGCTGTGCCGTCGTAAAGTGCACTGCTGTTCTTGGGAATCACAGTAGTGCCGGTCCAGGTGTCTTCTGTGTAATTAACTTTTTCGACAATCATCATCTGGCCACCGGCAGAAGTGATTTTTACCGTTGGTGCTATTGTAGTATCGATAAGCTCGCTGAATCTGATAGTAAAAGTTACCATGCCGGTAGTAATCTTGTTGCTTGAACTCGGAGATGGCAGAACTGAAACCACTGAAGGTTTGACCGTATCGACAACAAACTTGCGAGTGTTCGAGAACTCGCTCAGGTTATAACCATCAGCGCAGGTTTCGATTGAAGCAACGCGCCAGTAGTAAGTGCCATCTTTGGGAACAGACACCGCTCCTTCGCCCATTACCAGAACCTGCCCGCTGAGACCCGGGTGACTGGTGCTGACCTGGTGGTTAAGAACATTGTTAAACGAAGGATCATCGGCAACCTGCAACAGAAAGTTATCTGCGTCAGTCGGTTTTGACCATTTGAATAACTGACTGCGTTTGTTTGTTTTTATGTCAGGCAGTGGCAAAACCATTGTTGGAGCTTCTGGAGGAGTTCTGTCTACTACGAAGACTGCAGAAGTTTCT
>SABV01000452.1 GCA_009928855.1 Erysipelotrichia bacterium
CTCCTGTTATCGTGGATTATAGCCGGATTCAGCAAGCGCCTTACCCAAAATGTAAACCGCTTCCCGCATCAATTCTGCTTCATTCGTGCCTTTTTGCGCCACTCCCTCGAAGATGTCCAGCCGTTCACGTTTGCAGAATTGAGCCAAAGCATCAGCCTGAGCCGTCGAAAGCTCCAGGAAGATTTTTACATTATCAGCCGCCTGGTCAGGTTTAAGCCTCTCGATCTGCTCCCTGGTAAAGTATGCCCTGTTGCCATCTTTGGTAAGCTGTATGCCCTGGCTGCTGACCTTGTTTCTGAGTGCCGCAACGGTCATGTTAAGCATTTTTGCCGCGTCCTGGTATGTCAGTTTGTCCATTCTTTGCCGTCCTTTTGTGATTCTTCAGATTTTATTGATTCAAGGGCGCGATCTGCCGCGCCTGGTTCCTGTTGCCTGAGTAAATTCGCTAATTGGTCGAGTAATTTTCTGATTTTGGCTGTCATGCTGTTACCTCGCAAAGCTGTTTTATTGTGGTTGCCTGCCATTTGCCGCCCTTCTTTGTTGAAATACCGCGCTTGTCGAGTTCAGCGCCAATTTTGCGCAATGATAAGCCCTCTGATCTTAGTTTACGAATGATTTTAAGCGTGTTTTGTTCGTCTGCGTTCTCAACCAGGGCAACGCCATCGGCTGCCAGGTCGAAGCCGTAAGGAATGGTTCCCACGCGTTCACCAGCGCCTTTTTTTACGCTCAAAGCTGCTTTAACGCGCTCCCCGTTGGCTTCTCGTTCCCACTGACTGACTGAACCTAGCACGTTAAGAATAAGCCGCCCTGCTGCTGTGCTGGTATTGATAGAATCCTGGACGCTTACCAAGGCAACATTGTTTTTCTCGATAAGTTCAACGATTGCACCCAGGTCTTTAACCGATCTGGTCAGGCGGTCAAGTTTGAGAATGATAACCGCGTCAACGGTCTTATTTTTAATCTGGCTGATAATGCCCTGTATAGCTGGTCTGTTCATAGATTTTGCAGAGAATCCCGCATCAGCAACCACGTCAACTAGTGTAATGTCCATAGCTTCAGCATAAGCCCTGATTTTTGATTCCTGATACTGCAATGATAAGCCGCTGTCTGCCTGGTCTGCTGTTGAAACTCGAATGTAACCGATTGCGTTCATGCTTTCACCTCGTTTTTGTTCTCTGTAATCATCATAATAATAATCACAACAAAAAGCAAGCATTTTGTAAGCAACGCAAGAGTTAATAACAATATTTTATCACTTCCACGCCATTAAAACCGCTGACAATCAATAAAGACGCGATTTAACGGCAAATTTAACGCGCTCCCTGGTCACATCATTCCCAGAGATAAAAAATACTGTGGCAATTTTGACACACCTCACGCGAAATTTAACGCGCCAATCTTTAACCAGGGTAAACAATGCCGCGCCTATTGCCGATAACCTAGCTGCCGCGTGATAACTTCCCTGCGTGGCGTAATTCCCGCGCATAGCGTGAAAGGCTGTTTATAATGATTACAATTCGAGAAGCCGCAAACCTGGCAGGCGTGAGTAAAGATAAATGCAGATATTGGTTAAAACTGCTTGACCTGGAAATGATAAAGCAGGACGGCAAACTATTTTTGCCTGACCATGCCGCCGATCTGCTCCATGCAATGAAAAAAGCTGTTGATTCTGGATTGTCTCCGGTAGCTGCTGCCCAGGACGTTAAGAATATTCACCCGCTGCCCACCGTCCAGGAAGTTCACCAGGACGCACCAGGAAAAAATGATATTGTCCTGGAAAAACTCGAAGCCCTGGAAAGGTCTGTTTTATTTATGGCGCAAACCATCGAAAAGCAAAACCATGTAATTGCTGACCAGGCAAGGCAGATAAATATTTTATCAACCAGGCTATTACCGCCGCCAGAGGTTGAGCCGGTCAAAGTTTGGCAACCTGCCGCCAAAAAACCGCCTCAAGTATCCTGGTTAAAACGTGCCTGGTATGAAATTATAAATCCCGAAAAACTTCGTGCAATGCCCTAATAAAACCCCTCTAGCCGCCCGAAATGGTCAAGGGCGTATTCCTGCACCTGCTGTCAGTTAAAACATCATGCCCCCCGGATTGAAAAAGCTGGCACAAATATCAACGGGCATCAGATAAAAATGGATCTGCTTTTTCAATAAAATGATTCTTTGAGCAATCCGGGCATTTTTAACATTCTCGAATAATCAAAATATAACGGTTTTTCAAGAATTGCCCCCTAAGCAGATAAGCAGTTTTGGAAGTTTTCAGGCAAAATAAAGCACCTGACTTGCTGATTTTTCAAACATCAAAAATTAATCACTCGCTCAAAACGATGATTATTTAAAAAATCGCGCGCTTTTAAATGCTCTATAAGCGCATATTGATAGCTGTTGAGTATTCTATCAAGACAACCTTAAAAACGTCACCACTGGCACCGTATGCCCGGGAAAGCGTATATGTTAGGTTTTGTTTCTTAAAGTTCCGCTACTGGTCTGCAAAGTCGGAAAAATGAAGCCGCTTGCAAT
>SABV01000453.1 GCA_009928855.1 Erysipelotrichia bacterium
AAACGACTCTGCAAAAAAGCTGCTTTATAAAGAGCGCTTGTCCAAAATGGCCTTTAACAAAAAAGTTGATTTCAATATGGCGGCCAGAAATGCAGGGCTTAACATAATGGAATCTGACCCCGTTGATCTTCTGGCGGCACTTGATGAGTATGAACGAACAGGGAAGGTTCAGAATGAAAAGCATCAAGCAGAGCTTTTAAGGCAGAGCATAGCTGAAACAGAAAGAGCCGAAGAGAATAAAGACAGAGAAACTCAAGCGAAATCGGCTGATGCCGAGATTGCCAGCATGACGGAGCCAGAACTAAGCGAAGCCATGGGTAAGGCGACAACCAGAACGGATCAGGATAAATACCTGAAGGCGCTCTCAAATCTTCGCGAAAAAGAGATGCTGGCCCTTGAGCAAGAGCAGATAGATATTATTCAAAAAGCATATCCATTCAAGGGCGTTCGGAGCCAAGGCGAAGAGGCCGCGTTCTTCTCAAAGCTGACCAAGGGATTGATCGGAACTGGCATTGCTGATTGGAAGATTGCGGCGGCCATAAGGCAGGCCAAAGACTACGCGGCCAAGAACTCGGGCGGCAGGCTTTACACTATTTTTCCTGAAAGCATAATTAACCAGCTCAGAAAATCCGGCGATCTTGGCAAGCTCGTTGAAAAGACAAAGACGGCAACTGCTCCAAAAGCAAAAAAAGAATCTGGCAAAATAGAAGACTTCGGCGAAGTTCTCCAGGGTGCAAGGAAGCATTACTCGCAGGAAGTTACCAGCGACTTAACCAAAGAAGTCGATTTTGCCGCTGAACCTCTCTCTAAAATATGGCCGCTTCCTGACTATCAAAAGCTTGTTGCCGGAGGAATGCCGGTAGAGTCTGTATCTATCATTCGTGCGCTCAGAGATATGGTTGAGAATAAGCCGAGAGGCAGAGGCTTGCCAGCGTGGGTTAAAGACACGGAATCGCTGAGAACGATAGCGGCTAAGCTGACATCTGGCGAAAAAAGCATTGACGACACAAGGCTGTCGATCCGGCTTTCTTCTGGTGGATCAAAAATCAGAGACCTGGCAGATCTTTACGACGCTGTTGGGCACGAAATTTCTCTTGAAGGTGCCCAAATATCTCACGGAGAATATTTCTATAAAAACGGCGTCAAGCTCGAAAAGTCAGAGCAGTTGTATTCTGTCGGCGTAAAAGGGCTGAGAAAGTCGATGTTTGTGAATTGGCCTACCATAGACATCGGCTACGGCAAGACCAGAGCGGAAGCCATAGAAGATTTTAAAAAGAACTTCCCGGCATATCTGGAAAAGCTGAAGGGCAAAGAGGTTTCCCCGAAGCAGATGAAGCTGGGAGTTTATCGCAAAACCATTGGGCAGAACAAAGGCCGATTCTTCATCGGGCACAAGATCAGAAGCACCGTTCTTGAACTTAAATTCTTTGACACCGTAAAAGAAGCTTATGCCTACATAGAAAGCAACAGGGCAGATCTCGAAGCGATGGTTGAGGAAAGAAAAAAGCCTATTACTGGCAGACGAGAAGAGAACCTGCCAAGAAGCGGAAAAGATATTCGCGCTGGAAAAGATGTAACTCCAGATGATTTCTCCACGGCGTTCGGCTTTCGCGGCGTTCAGTTCGGGAATTGGGTGGAAGGCAGTCGCAGGCAGACCGACATAAACGAAGCCTACGAAGCACTTATGGACCTTGCAGAATCGCTCAGCATTCCACCAAGTTCTCTTTCTTTAAATGGCAAGCTCGGTCTTGCTTTCGGAGCGAGAGGCCGGGGCGCTGCAGATCGTGGCGCGGCAGCTCATTATGAAGCTGACGGCATGGTTATCAATTTAACCAAAGTTCGCGGAGCTGGCTCATTGGCTCACGAATGGTTTCATGGATTAGATGATTACCTTGGCAGAGGCGAATACGGAACAACCTCTAGCTATCTCAGCAGCGACACAAGAAAGAATTCTACGGCCAGACCAGAAATCATTGAAGCATTCGGCAATTTAATGAAAACGATTGAAAATACCGGATTGCCTGCACGATCAAAAGAGCTCGACTCTACCAAAAGCAAGGATTACTGGTCAACGAATGTGGAAATGGCGGCCAGATCTTTCGAAAGTTACATCATCAGAAGACTCGACAAGGCTGGCGTGAGAAACGACTTTCTTGTCAACATAATCAGCGAGTCTAAAGACCAGGACGAAAACGGGTCTTTCCCGTATATTCTTGAGTCGGAAATCCCGACTGTAGTTGATGCCTTTGATAACCTTTTCAATTCCATTAAGCAGGAGAAAACCGACAAAGGCATTAAGCTTTATTCGGTAGAATACCTGGTTGCAAAATACGCAGCCGCTGGCGTTCAGAAAGCTGCATCAGTAATTCGTGAGGGCGCAAGAATGTTTGCGTCAGGTGTCACCAAGTTCGCAGATTGGGCGAAAGGCATGCTGAAGCAGTTCGGCTCCAAGATCGGCAAGCAGTTGCGCTCGATGTATGCGGATTTGCAAGCGTTTAATCAGCGGCTTGGCAAAGAAGGCATGAT
>SABV01000454.1 GCA_009928855.1 Erysipelotrichia bacterium
TCAATGGGCAGAATCTGGTTTGACTATTCAAATCCGATGCTCTTTCTGCGCAATGAGATGAAGACAATGATTGATTATGATCTGGCCATGGCGCTTGGCGGCGAGAGTATGAATGTGGTGACTCTTGGGGCGATTATTTTTCCGCCGCGTTTGAATACTGGCTCTTATACGAGACTGCCGATGACAGCACTCAATTTTTCAGAAATTAACTCGCTTTTTTCAATGCCAAAACAGCCGCCCGAGGTTATACCGATAACTACGGCCGGCATAGCCATGCACCCAGCTTTAGAGAAGGTGCGCGATTATCTTAAGGCAGGCAATACCCCAGAAGAGAATAAAAATCGTTTTGTCATCAGAAGCGCTATGCGCAGAACGGCTGTTTACGAGGGAATCGGGGCCAGATCTTATATGACCGGCACTATTCTCTCAGGTGCCCGTGATAAAATGATCGATTCTATTCTAGACCAGGCCGAAAAAGAAATTGCCGAAGGAGACCCGGACCCGGCTCTTGGCCCGTGGAACATTGCTGATCGCATGTTCAAAATGGCCATAAAATACCCTCGCACTGGCTTCAGGCTTCCTGAAATGACCGTAAATGCAATGTTAATAGATTCAGCTGAGCTTAATGCGCGTTGGAGCGTGGGCAATAACGCCGGCAAGGTAAGTAATGAACTTGGTAATATTCAGAGTCCGGCCATGCGCAGTTTTCCGTTTATAGACAAGAACAGCCGCTTTATATTGCGCCATATGGGGCCGATGATTCATTTGCGCAATCGTCCGGTCAAGCCATTTTTGGATGGTTCTTTGCGAGATGATCAGTCAGTAGTGCGGCGGAATGTTTTTGATAGCACTTTTGTGCGTGGCGGCGGTGAATATCACCCGCCTTATCCGATCGCCGGCTTTACGATTATCAACTGGAAAGACGAAGCGGCCGCCCCTGAAGAATTCGAAAAACTGTAAGGTTTAAATTCTGTTCGGGTAATTGCGTTCGATCTTAGAGCATGATAAAATGCATCTCTATGCGAAATCTGGCTGTAATTGCAGCATTTTTTGTGCTGTGCATATTTATTGGTTGCCTCGGGGTTGGTTCGGGTGGTGGCACCGGAACCGGCGGGGGCGGCTCTGTCATTGTGAGTGGCGCGGTTCTTGGCGGCCGTGTGTATTTTGCCGATCGTTCATATTATGGTGGCATTCCGATCACTGCTAAGAATGCAGCTGGTCTGGTAATGGATTCCACAAGAACCGATGCTTACGGCAATTTTTATTTTTCTTCTCTGCCGCCCGGCGTTTATAACATTTTTGCCAATACCGGCGAGTCAGAGATTCAGTTTTTCACCGGGGCGCAAGTGGTTGCTCTAAACCCTCTCACATTGCCAGATAAGCCTCTTGTTGATCTCGAAAATGTAATTTTGGACCATGTAACTTCTTCGTCGGTAAGATTGCGATTTACCGCATCCGTGCCGTCGGTTGCTCAGGTAGAATATGGAACGGCAGCCGGAGTTAATCAGACTGTCACGACGGGATCTGTTTATTCTGAAGACCACGTGTTGACCATCAGTAATCTAACTTCTGGCAGTCGTTATGGATTTACGATCAGACTGCAGACCCAGGATGGTCAGGTGCTCGTTTATTCTTCGTTGTATACAACGACTACCCCCGCAGTTGGACCCTTTAAAACTGGTTTTGCCATTAATAATGGTGAGATTCAAACTCGCTTTAGTTATGTTAATCTTTACTTTTGGGCTGATAATGCTGTGCAAATGCGTGTTGGCACCAGCGAAGATCTTGATGCTGTCGCATGGGAAACCTTTACGTCTATAAAAGATTACACTTTTTCTTCAGGTGACGGCACACGCAGGCTTTATGTTCAGTTTCGCGATGCCTTTGGAAATGTCAGCAGTGTGATTAACGATTCGATACAGTTACAAAGCGACAGCGCCGGTTATATCGGTGTGTGGGTAAATAATGGTGAGGCTTTGACTAACAAAACCGATGCCATATTGACGCTGTTGTCGCCTGGGGCGACGCACATGCAGGTTTCAGATCGTTCCGATTTTTTCAGCTCTTTCTGGGAGCCATTTATAAATACTCGCAAATACACGCTTTCGAGCGGTGATGGACAAAAGACCGTATATGTAAGGTTTAAGGGCGGGCTTGCTGACCCTGACAAGTTTTTTTCATCTTCAATCATGCTTGATACGACCGGTCCCGGAGTCGTAATTTCAATTAACGGTGGCGCCACAAAAACTAATGACAGAAAGCTTTTGTTGAGCTTCAGCGTTGATAAGCTGCCAAGCGAAATGCAGTTAAGTGAAGACATTACATTTGAAACGGGTGGAAGCTGGGTTAAATATGCAAATCCTTATTCTTTCACTGTTGCCAGAGGGGAAGGCGAAAAAACTGTTTATGCCCGCTTCAAAGATTCTCTTGGTAATATTTCATCGGTTGTCGAGGGCCGCATTATTCTTGATACCAAGCCGCCGCAGAACGTTTCCCTGCTTGTAAATGATGGTGACGC
>SABV01000455.1 GCA_009928855.1 Erysipelotrichia bacterium
CAAAAGCAACCAAAGCAAAAACTATTTCAAATACTATAGCTAATGATACTTTTATCCTAAATTTGCCTGTCTGTTTATCATTTAAATCATTCATTTATCGATTATTACAAATTTCTTCTAAAATTCTGCTTCAATTCAAAAACTCGCTTAAACCTTTCGCTGAATGTCATTTGAGCCAGTCTGACCGCTTCTCTTTCGGGAATCTTTCTCGACGGCTCTAAGGTGTCGGCCACCGCAATTATTTGAGTTAAAATAGGAGCGTCAGAAGGCGGAAAAGTGTGATCTCTTACAGCGTCAACAATATCAAAACTTACATCGGGTGCATTTTCTATCAGCCAAGCCGCTGCCGCAGGCCCATGCGCAAGCATAGGCCGCGCAAACATAGCCTTTGTCAGCTGCATATTTGATCGTCTTGCAAGAGAAAGTATTTCCTCGTCAGATGCGACACGAAGCAAGTCGTGAGCCATTCCCGCAACATAAGCCGCATCACGGTCATAGCCAACTTCACCGGCATATTCGGCCGCCATCTCTGCAACCGCACGCATATGCTCGCGCAAACCTGCCGGCACTTCCATCTGTTTCGCAAATACGATGTCTTCTACGGTTATAGCCATTCTGCCTCTCTCAGTTAAAGAATTCCCAGAACTCGAATTCCATTTCTCCTATTGAGAAAATATCACCGTCACACAAAACTTCAACCGTCTTCAATGCTTCAATAAAGCCCATTTTTTTAAGCTTTCTCTTAAACATAGCGACATTTTCATCGGTTGTAAAGTCTGTCATCGCAACGAGTCTTTCTATTTCGCTGCCTGTCACGAGCCATCTTCCCTCTGATTCTGAGGTTATGACAAAGGGCGTCTCAAATTCATATAGTTTTTCATCTTCGTTTGCCGCAATTCTTTCGGGAACACGCAAGTTTTTCAATTCTACGCTCAGGTATTTCAGCAACTCCTGAACCCCTTCTTTCGTCGCGCCCGAAACAGGAAACACCTTTATTCCGCGTTCTTTTAAGGCATTCTCAAATTCAGGGAAAAGGTCTCGCGAGTCAGGCAGGTCCATTTTGTTTGCTGCCACAACGACTGGCTTATCAGCCAATTCAGCCGAAAACTCACGTAATTCATTCATTATTACGTCGTAGTTTTTAGTTATGTTTTCGAGATCTAACTGACTCACATCAACCAAATGCAACAAAATTTTTGTTCTCTCGATATGTTTCAAAAAATGCACGCCAAGGCCGACACCTTCGTGAGCACCTTCGATCAAACCGGGAATATCCGCCATACAAAAAGAAGGGATACCCTCGGGCTTCACAATTCCGAGGCTTGGAGTAAGCGTTGTAAAAGGGTAATCGGCAACTTTTGGTCGCGCGTTGCTCACTGCCCGCAAAAACGTAGATTTTCCCGCGTTTGGAAGACCGACTAACCCCACATCAGCCAATAACTTAAGTTCGAGCCTTAGGCGAAGCACCTTTCCGGGTTCGCCCTTTTCTGCGATTCGGGGTGTTCTTCTGACGGGAGTCGCAAATCTTGCATTGCCGTAGCCGCCTCTGCCGCCTTTCGCTATTAGCGCCTGTTGACCTTTTTTATCTAAGTCGAAAAGCAATTTTTTGGTTTCAGCGTCATAAACCAGCGTTCCTACGGGCACTTTGAGCACATAGTCTTTTCCGCCGAGGCCGGACATATTTTTTTGCCCGCCGTTCTCGCCGTTCTGAGCTGCGTAGCTTCTGATAAAGCTAAGTTCGTAAAGAGTTGTTAAATCATCTGTCGCTTCAAAAATGAAGTCTCCGCCTTTGCCGCCATCACCGCCCGAGGGGCCGCCCATAGGCACGAATTTTTCGCGCCTGAAAGCAACTATACCGTTGCCGCCGCTTCCTGAAGACACCTGAATCGTTATTTCATCTACAAATTTCATAATACCCGCATTATACCATTAAAAGAGAAAACATTAAAGTTAAATCTGACAGTTATTGAAAGCAACATTTAGCTGCCGGCTCAAAAAATCATTGACTAAAATCAGCCCGAAGTGATAGTCTTTTTGCGATGTTTACTATCCTACAATATTGTTCCCGGAGGCATAAATGAAAGTCCCTCTTCTTGATCTCAAACCACAATATGCTCAAATCAAAGACCAAATCGTCCCCGAACTTAACGACATTTTTGAAAGCCAAGGCTTTATTCTTGGCCCCAAAGTAGAAAAACTTGAAAAAGAAATGGCATCCTATATTGGAACCAAACACACCATAGGCTGTTCGTCAGGGACTGACGCTCTTTTGCTTTCGCTTATGGCCGCCGACATAAAAGCCGGCGATGAAGTTATAACAACTCCCTATACTTTCTTCGCCACAGCCGGGTCAATTGCAAGAGTGGGCGCGAAAGCACGTTTTGTCGACATCGAACCCGACACGTTCTTAATGCGCACCGACCTCATTGAGCCTTTGATAAATTCAAAAACCAAAGCCATCATGCCTGTTCACCTTTTTGGCCAATGCGTCGACATGGAACCGCTTATGGC
>SABV01000456.1 GCA_009928855.1 Erysipelotrichia bacterium
GTAAGCGCTAATTTAAACGCCTCTTGAAAATTAATCAGGGTCTGGAATTCAGATTAAGATGCTTTGCCTGCAAGTCAGAAATAAGCTGTTTATCTATGTTTTGTGGAATAAAGGGCAGGAAATCTTCTTTGGTTTTTAATTCAAGCAGTTTTTCCAGCAAAAAACGCAGATACCAGTAAGGTTCCAGATCGTTTGCTCTGGCGGTTTCAACAATGCTGAAAATTGCTGCCGAGGCTTCTGCGCCTTCTACTGTGTCCGAAAATAACCAGTTTTTTCGACCCAAAGCGATAGGCCTGATAGCGTTTTCCACGCTATTATTATCAATTGGCAGACTTCCATCTTCAAGATAGACTAGAAGGCTTTTCCATAGCTTTAATGTATAGTTGACCGCTTTGCCAGTAAGGCTTTTTGGGGTTAAAATTATTTGCCACTGTCTGAGCTTTTTTTCGAAATCGACCAGGATTGGCTTTGATTGCGCCTGACGGATTTCATAGACCTTCTCTGCTGAAAGTTTTGCCAAGCTGGCATTCTTTTCGATTTTGTACAGACGCTGCATTATTTCTATTGCTTCGTGCGCGAGTCCAGGTTCAGCATCCTTCCCTGCCGCTTTAACAGCGTCAAAGAACTTACGCCGAGCATGAGCCCAACAACCAAGATGTGTTTGCTCTGGTTTTTTGTCTACGAAGTTGTAGCCGGCATATCCATCAGTTTGAACATAGCCCACATAGTTTGCAAGCAGGTTTTCTGCGACTTTGCCAGCACGACTGCGGTTGTAATGGAACAGAATTGTTGTATTTTCAACGCCACCACCGCGAAAAGCCCACATCTGAGATTTGCTGGAAGCGCTTTTCCCAGCCTCTTTAAGAACCTGATAGGTTGTTTCATCTGCATTGATAAGCGGAGAGCCAAGAATTTTTTCTTTGAAGACCTCAACAACAGGTTTTAGTAAAGATGCAACTTTGATTGTCCAGTTGCACATCGTGCCACGACTCAGATCCACACCATTACGGGAAAACATTTTACTCAGTCTGTAGAAAGGTAGGCTATCTACGAATTTTGAAGTAATTATGTAGGCCAGAAGACTTGGAGTAGCAAAGCTTTTGGGAATAATTTGATCTGTTACTGGCGCGATCGAAACGGTTGGTCCTTCAGATTCTGTTCCTTCACAGCCTCTGCATGCGTATTTCGGTCTAATGGTTTTGATTACGAGGAATTTTGCTGGGGTGTATTCAAGCTGCTTAGAGGTTTCACTGCCAATCTGGGCTTTGGTGCAGCCGCAGGCACAGATTTTTTCAGCTTCTGAAATGTCTATGTAAACTTCTTCGCAGGGCAAGTCTTCAGACAGTGGCTTGCGGCCTCTTTTCTTTCTTGAATGGCTGCCAACAGTAATCTTTTCTTCCTCAATGGTAGTTGCTGGAGGTAAAACTGTTTGCTCGGCCTCAGCACCAAAATTCAGCAACAGCTGCTGGCCATCAGACTGTGCCTTCTCGCTTTTCTTGCCGAAAAGCATAGCCTGCAAAAGCTTTAGCTGCTCTTTTAAAAGAGCTATTTCCTGGTCTCGATGAGTAAAACCCTGAATAATGAGTTCTTTCAGGGTTTTAATGTCATCTGGAAGTTGATTAGAAGCTGGTGTCATGCTGTTGATTTTATCATTTCAACAGCAAAATGTACAGCTTTTTCTGAATGTTTTTTCTTGCAGAGCCCTGTCTTTAATAGGTTCTGGAGTAGGCAAGACGTTTGTGTGCTTTAGCTTGATTTATATCAAGACCATCAAGCAGCCAAGCAAGTTCACGTTGCCCAACTTGTAAAACCTCTTTGCGACTTTCTGGCCAGCGAAATTTGCCTTTTTCAAGCCTTTTCTGCCATAAGCAAAATCCATTGTTGTTCCAATAAAGGATCTTGATCATATTGCGTCTGCGGTTGCTGAAAGCAAAAAGGTGCCCAGTGAAAACGTCCAGGCGCAAAGCCCCGCTTACTATTGAAGACAGACCATCTATGGCTTTGCGCATATCAACGTTGCCAAGCGCTATATAGACTTTAAACCCGTTTGCAAAAATCATAGGCTGGCAATAATTCTCACTACCCGCGCAAAAGTTTCTGAATCAAAGTTCCTGGCAATTTCAATTCTCGCATCATTTGCGAACTTCAACTCCAGCCCAGACGACTGGTTGCTGGAGCTGGAAACAACAGGCTCAATATGTACCGGAATCAGTTGCAGACTGCTGACTTTTCTATGTTTACGAAGCCAGTAGCCAAAACATTTTTCACTGATTTTATTTTGATAGCAGTATTCTTTCTGGGTTAAGCCGCTATTCTGCCAAGATTTGACATGCCCATTCCATCGCTGAGCATTCACGATCTTTTCACTTACTACTTTTTTCTGCGCCATAAAAACTCCTTGATCGAATTTTGACGCAGCCAGAATGGCACAAAAAAAGAACTATCAAAAGATGCGGTTTATTGAGCGCTTACGTTAGTGCGTGAGGCGAAGCCGAACGCACGT
>SABV01000457.1 GCA_009928855.1 Erysipelotrichia bacterium
GACATCGGTCTGAATAGGCGTGGCAGTGCCTAATATCAGATGCCGCGTCTTTTTGGCTATTTCGCGCATGAACGCAAGAAGATTGTTCGGCTGCGCGGCTTTTTCGCCAAGACCGCCGCGCAGTCTGGCCCTATGAGCTTCGTCGAGAATCAGGGTGCCGTAGCGCTTTTCGAGCAGCATACCGGCTTCATGAATATACTGACCATTTTCGCGCTGGTGCATGATCAGGCCGGTCGAAATTATGGCAATGCGATACGGGCATTTTTTTATCGATGCCCTGTCACCACGGGGCGAGAGAATCTGCCCTTCTTCGCCGATCCAGACCTTTTTCTGTGAAGACCACACGGCAGTAGGTATGCCCAGCTTGTCTTTCATTTCGATCTGCCATTGAATGGTCAGGGTCGAGGGCGCCAGTATCAAAACCGGGCCGTCATCGAGCAGAGCGCTTACCAGGCCACTGGTTGCCATTGACAGGGTTTTTCCGACACCGACTTCGTCAGCCAGAAGCAGTCGTGCTTTGCCGTAAATCTCGCGATGTTCGAGAAACATGGTTACAAAAGAGCGTTGCCAGGGCTGTAACTGTTCGCCACCTCTGTAAATAGGTGCTTCAGCCATTACTGCCGGCGGCACCGCCTGCGGAACAAGCCCGGTAATATTAACCTCACGTCGGGTAGCGACGCGATGAATTTCGGTCAATATTGCCTCGGGAAGCGGCACACCATCCTGCCAGAGTGCCCAGAATTCCTGCTCGACCCAGTCGGCGCTTTCAGAGTCATCATCCTGCCAGACCAGCTCGTAATTACTGGCAAAAGCGCTTTTAGACTCGTTAACCGAACCGATAAAAGAACGCCGACTGCCATCAGGGTAATGAATCGAGCCGGCCTTGCCGTGCAGAAACAGCCTTTCTTTTGGCACCACCCTGATTTCGACATTTCCGGAATGCAGAAGCTGGTCGAGAATCTGGTAATGATTCTGTCGCGTAAAAGCGTCAGCGGCAACGTCTACTTCATTCCAGCGTTGTTTCAAAGCGGTTTCCCGACCACTTGCCACCAGAAAATCGTTTATGTCGAGTTCTGAATTGCAGATGATCTTAACTTCTGGAATTTTGGCAATCTCTTCGCCGACAAGTTCAAAGATAGAGCTTCTGAAATAGCCGGCGATACGATAATATCTGGTCGCACCAACAAGTGCTTTGGCCAGAAATTCTTTATCGAGACGGCTGGTTCGTGACGAGAAGCGTTGAATGGTCATTTTCTCAGTTCTGCCTATTTCAGTCTCAGATGCGGGCCAATGTAACCAACATATATGATCTTTTTTCCCTGATCAGCATAAAAATGCAGCCGGCAACCTTTTGCCAGCTTGATATGATGCTCAAACAACTTTTTCTGGCCGGTCGGCAGAAAAAATTCCCGATGCCTTCTTAACTCAGGGTTCTGCTTAACGCTGTCTGATTCACCACTGACATTCCGACTAAGACCATTTTCCCTGAGATATTCCGGTCGAAAATCCTGGTAAAAGCCGTTTTGCCATTTTACACAAAAAAGATTAAGACTATTCAAGGCCTCCGCTACCAGATTGAGAAGCGTTATACCAGCTGACCATCTCAACAGTTGCTCTTCTGATTTGCCACAAAAAACCAGGCCCGGGTATGAGGTCTGCCGTTTCTCGAAAAGATCAACACCGCTTTCAACAGATGCACGAATCTGCCTGGTAAGATGCTCCAATTTAGCAATGAACTGTTCATGCGAAAAGAAGTTTAAAAGGTCTTTACTGTAGGTCGTCAAATGCGCATCTTCTTCTAGAGTTCTGACTTCTACAGTAACTGGCGTGCTGTTCCATGGTTCACGGGTTGGGAAGCTGACCAATGGAGCATCGTGCCAGGCTGCAGCTTTTAATGCCGACAGATTTGTATCACCGTTTAACGCCACTTCAAAAAGTTCAATCGCCTCTGCAATATTGCTTTCATCAAAAAACGGCTGATGTGTAGCAATACTGCGAAAGGCTGCGATCAAATCCTTATTGTGGCCGTCCTTGTTCTGTTGATACCAGTCCCGCCAGAAATAACCCCTGGCCAGTTCGATTCTGAACCAACTTTTATCTATATCTGCATCGACCAGAACCGGCGCAATACCACTGTTTCTGGCATCCAGACATATTTTTAGAAAGTCGGCCAGCGAATTCTCAGCGTCAGAAATTGAATCAAACAGCAGAGAATGGTGGTTAAACACCAGCGCCGAAGTCATAGCAGCTTCTCCAGCTGTTTATCAGTTTCGTCAAAAAAACCTGTCGGCCAGATATCAATGCGGCCGGTCTGATCAATAACCGGAGAAACAACTCTCGCCTCATGCGCCTGGCCTGGCCCTCTTTCAAGAAAAAACAAACTTACCCGGTCATTTCTGATTACACCTTCTTTAACCGCGACTCTGATACCATTCAAAAAATGATCTGAATGTGACTCGATAAAAAGCTGCACTCCACCAGACGCAGCAAGCGAGCACAGG
>SABV01000087.1 GCA_009928855.1 Erysipelotrichia bacterium
TTTTCTTGGTGAAATGGGTGTTTTTTCGACGGGAGTCGGCACAAATAGGCCATTTCATTACATTCTGGCCCCATGGATAGACGGCGAAATGTTAGCCCAAAACCTCGAGGAACACCGAATGCCCGGAGTCAGATTTGTGCCTGCGACAGAGAAACCTTATTACGGGCTCTTTGCGCAGAAAAAAATAAATGGCATAGAGATCGTGGTAACCGACCGTCTTACATTCGATCCTTTTCTTGCAGGCATGGCAATTTTAAGAACTCTTTACGAGCTTTATCCCGATCAGATTCCGCTTAAAAATCCGGCGGCAGCTGAGGCTCTCGATACCATTCTGGGCAGCAACAAAATACGAGAGGGTATTCTTGCCGGCCAGCCGTTGATGCATATTTATAGCACACTTCAACGCGATCTCGCCGAGTTTATAAAAAAACGACGTGAGTTCATGATTTACCCGGAGTAATATGAAAAACTTTCGTTCTGGCATGTCTATGGTTGAAATTATGATCGGGGTTATACTGCTTGCCCTGATTGTAGTCCCTTCGCTCAATGTTATTGTAAGTCAGACACAAACAGTAACTGCAACCAGAGATCATTCTCAGGCAGCATTTGTAGCCCAGAAGCTTCAAGAAGTATGCCGCTCGTACTCTTTTGACATGATCGAAGCAGATCAGTATGATTCTAAGCCAGACAAAAAAAAGAAAACTTTTGAATGGAAGCTCAAAAACACTGATGAACTCAAAAAACATGTGATAAACGGCATTGAGTATATCGTAGATGATAACGAAAAAATGACGCGCATAGATCCTTTGTTAAAAGCGGAAGATAATTCGGGACAACCTCCGGTTGCCTATCTGTTCAAATTTTCGATTACCTATCTCGGCAAAGACAAGCGCAACCACCGCTTGAATATTTCGACGGCGATTGCACAAAGGGAATAAGATGCGAAAAGGCGTAACTATAATAGAATTGATGGTCGCGATGATCATCTTTGCCCTTATTATTACCGCTCTCTGGCGTGTTTATTCTGCCAGTCAGCGCAACGCTCTCGAAATTTTAACCAATCACGAAATTAACGACGAAATAGATCGCACACTCCTTAAAATCACAGACGATCTGCGTGAATCCAATTATATTTTTGAGAACTGCCCGGCTCCGGTTTTTTTGGCTCAGGTAGACGGCCTGAAAACCAGCGACACCCAAAACCAGCTGATGTTTACGAAAATTCTCTATGATTTCACAGTTGACCCGATAAGTCTTCCTGACGACGAGGTTAATTACACCCAAAACCGCATCAGATATTTTGTTGAAAAAGAGGACGAGAGCAACCCCGACAGCTTATGGGTTTTAAATCGAGAAATGCTGCCATTCGATAAAAAAAGACAGGCGGTAGACTCTCAGATGACAGTTTTTCCGATCTTAAGCGGCATAAAAGAATGTATTTTTTACAAACTTAAAGACCCTGATGCTTCAAGATCAGGCAACATTTACATCAAACTCAAGCTGGCACGCAATGAAACAGGTCCCAACAGCGGGAAATATACCAACGAAATAACTGTTTCTGTAAAAGAGAGAGGAGCAAGCCCTGAATGAAAAACAGCATGCAAAAACGCAAGGGTTCTGCAATCATAACAGCCATCGGCATGGGCATCGTTCTCCTGTTTATAATTGCCGCCGTTCAAACATTTTCATCTTACCGCATCCAGACAACGATTCAGGAAAGCCGCAAGATCAAAGCCCTTGCGCTGGCCGAAGCCGGGCTTGAACTTGCGATTGCAGAGTTGTTCCATAATGCCAGCTTTGTAACCCACACACTCTCGAAAGATTTAAAATGGCAAACACCTCAGGCACGCAAACATAATCTCAAAAACGACAGCGATCACGGCCTGAAAATCGATTCGGCAACTTCGGGTATTTATCAGGGTAAACTTGGCGATGGCAGCTTTAAAGTTAAAGTAGGTTTGATTCCCTATGAAGACGATGACAACACGAAAGCCATCGATGAGAGCAAGAGTTATCTTAAAATAGAATCTCTCGGCATCTACGAAACGACTGTGCGCCGCGTCGATGCTGTCGTTAACAGACGCTTTCCAACGAGAGAATTTCTCATGTATGACCGGGGTTTTTTATCGCTTGTATACGGCATGGTGGGCGCTTCTAACAAGAACGTCTTTTCAACCGGCCATCTCTACGGGCACGAAGGGGTAGAAATCGGAAGAATCTTGATGTCCGCGCATCATCTAACAACCCCCGGGACCACCCAGGAACTCGACGACATGAATGCCCTTATAAGTGGCGCCGGCGGCATATTCATATATAGCCCTATCCAGGCTCACTTCAGAGCAAAACGGGGGCTTGATGCGAAAGACATATTGATACCTGCCAACAGCACGTTTCCGACAGCCGGCACTTATGAAAATCCTGCCAACGAGCCATACGGAGAATATCCAAAAGAATTGACAGAGACTACGCCAGCTTTTCCTGAAGAAGTGCAGCCATGGGTTAAAGACAAAAGTTCGGGCATGTCAATGAAAGTTGGCGCACCAAGCTTTGATCAGTACAAGGCAGAGGCAAAAACAGCCAAAGGACTTTTTTTTGGCGCATCTGACAGCAACCTCAGCGTTAAATATCACATGCCAAGCGGCTGGACAGAAAGCGGCGATAACTATTTGAATGCGGTATACCTCGACTTTGGCAGCAATAACAGAGACAACAAAGTGCCCATGCCCGCGAACTTCAATGGTATTGTATATTCAGAAAAAGATATTGTAGTCATGGGCAATCCGCCACGCGACATAAGCATTGTCAGCGATAAAAATGTTTTTATGGCCGGAGATTTTAATCAGCGGGGCGATGGTTCGCTCGAAGAACTTTATGGTTTTCCACAAGATTACGAAACAAATTACAATGCCCTGACTGCCAATGATTATGCCGGTACAATTAGAGAAAAATTCAACGACGATATTAAAGATACAGGGTTTAAGCATCATTTTGCCGCAACAGTAGTGGCAAAAGAAAGAATTGTCTATGATTACCGCAGCCCGGTGAACTGTTTTGAGAATGAGCTGTACCCGTTCATGAAATACAAACTTGCCGAAGTAATCTCGGGTGAAGCAACAGCAACTGCCAACTGTATCGAAAAAAATAAAACCGGTATAATATCAACCAAGCCTACCGAAGAAGAATTTTTGGCAGACCTCGACTCTTATTTTGCAGATTTTCCGATAAATGAAACAGCAGAAACAGCCCTCAAAGAAGATTTAAAAACTCTCTACAACAAAGACGATGAGCATAATTTTAACTTTGACGACTATGATGCTGCATGTCGTAAGGTATGGCAGGCTTATGCGACAAATTACGAAATAGACAGCCCGAACGAAAAAGGCGCACTCAGCCCGGATGCCAAAAATTCTACCTATGGTGTTTATGGCCTTCTCAAAAGTCTTCGTAAAAAAATGAACGTTCCGGGCGATGGAAACGGAGAAGTCACAAGCCCTGCATCAATCAAAGACACAGCGGGCGATTTCCTTTACTACCCAGAGTTTACGACTAACGCCATGTTCATATCATGCGGGAAACAGAACAACAAATTTTATGCGGGCCCCGATGTTCAGAAATATTATAACGAAATCGGGCTCGCCGGAGTCAGTAACATTGGCAGACCTCATTCAACAACGACTCATTTTGTACACAGAGTATTTGGTTCAGAAACAAACCTTCGCCTTTTCGATGTACATAGAATAAAGGCCAATGTTTATGTTCCACCGACCCGGCGAAAAATCTACGATCAGACCCTGCCAACTCTTGGGCTCGACAACAGCAAATTTGAGCTCGCTGCATTTGTTGTATTATCATGGAAAGACACTATGGCCACATTAGAAGAATACGAATCATTCTGATTTAAAACCATTACGATGGAGACCCTGTGGAAGACAGATGCCCTTTGTGCCTTAAAATCAAAAAATTCAACATACCAGAAACTACCTATCTGAAATTTCAAAACAGCGAACGCTTAGTCTGCACCGAATGTACAGCGGAGGTTCGCGAGCAGTTGCGACCAACGTGGCAGATAATTTCTGGCCGAATTTTTCCACGCAGCATGCGAAATTTTTGAGGACATGCAATGAACGCCAGGTTCAGTGGTAAAGAAATCGCAGACTTCTGTCATTTTCTCGCTCGAGAATATGGGCTATGCTTTGCGCCCACACGTTATTCTTTTGTCGAAAACCGCATTGGCCCTTTGTTGAATGCCTTTTGTTGCCAGACACCGGCAGAATTGCTTCACAAAGCCAAAACAGACCTGGCATTGCGCGTAGAGTTATTAAACACTCTTACCACCAATGAAACCTGGTTTTTCAGACATCCTCAGCACTTTCTCATTCTTAAAAACCATGTTCTGCGAGAACTTGTAGAGTACAAGCGCAAAATAGATAACAAGCAGCTAAGTATCTGGTCAGCCGGCTGTTCTACCGGGGCCGAAACGTATTCGCTTCTTTTCGCTGTTTTGGACTGTATAAACCCTGCAGAATTCAATATTCAAATTACAGGCAGCGATATTTCTTCTGATGCTTTAAAAACAGCCAGAATCGCATGTTACAACAAGCACGATCTGCGCATAACCGGGCAGGAAGTTTTGCATAAATATTTTATAGAAAAACCAGACGATACCTGGCAGATAAAACAGGAAATTCTCAAATACACAAAATTTGAGTTGCTTAATCTGCTTAAAAGCTGGCCCGCACGCACCTTTGACATTATCTTCTGCCGCAACACCATGATCTATTTTGACAACGCCAGCAAAACCAGTTTAACGCAGCGTTTTTTATCGGCCCTGAATCCTGGGGGGTATTTTTTTACCAGCGCCAATGAAACAATTCATATGAATGATGACGCTGACCTCAAAAAATTATTTATCGAAAACGAGATCATTTATCAAAGATCAAGTGTAAAAATTGAGCATCAGGTCTTAAAATTTGCAACTCCATCAGATCTGCTGCGTGCATTAAACCTTTTACAGAACCATGGGTTTGAATATCATCTCGAAAAAATTCACCAGGCGCACAATCTTGCGCCAACTCGCGCCATTTATTTGAATCGCCGCGATATAGAAAAGGTTAAAGAATTATTTGCCCTGAATGCAATAAAACTGGGCAACTCAGGCACAGCCGGCCAATAATTTGCGCAAGGTGATCAGGCACCAATAAAAGAGCTGACACACAAAAAAATATTCAGTTTGAGAGAGATTCCTGCCGATTAGATAGGTGTGCAACAACCTGAAAACGATAAACTCAATATTCGCATTCGCGTTACCGTCCTCTTGAAAAGAGAAGATGGCAAGGTCTGTTTTGTGCGACATTTAAAAAATGGCAAACGCTACTGGCTTCTACCTGGCGGAGGGCAAGATGCCATGGAACCGGCCAAAATAACAGCAGCTCGCGAACTCGCAGAAGAACTGCGAATAAAAGCAGCAGATTTCCGCTTACTGTTCGTGCGCGAATCTATGGATAAAGCAGCCGGTCGGCACATTCAATTTCTGGTATTTGAGGGCATAAACCCCGATTTTTCGACACTTGCTACAGGCGAAGACGAACGGGTAGAAGGCTATGATTTTTTTGGACCGGAAGAAATAAGAGAGAAAAAAATTTACCCATCGATGAAAGAAGACATTCTTGAATATGCAATGGGCAAGGCCCCTGAATTATTCAAGACTCTGGAATGGATTCCATGACTAACGGAGGCAGGCAATGGTAGAAAAAAAATATGAGCAGATCATTAAAGACTGCAAAAAACGTATCGCGGCCAATCCCCGCGATTTTTTCGCGTATTATCAGCTTGCCCGCGCTCTCGAAATGTCAGGTGAAACTGACCGTGCCATCAATGTTTTCAAAGACGCAATTACCATAAACCCCAAAGATGCCTATGCGCACAATTTTATCGGGTTGGCATACCGAAACAAGGGTATGCTCAATGAGGCCATAACCGAGTTTAAAAAAGCCATAATGTTCAATACCAGTTATGCGTTTCCTTACGCGAATCTGGGAGTTATTTACAAACTTAAAGGCATGTATGATGAGGCTATTATCAGGTTTAAAAAGGCAATTTCGCTGAAACCTGATTTTGCTTTTGCCCACCTGCAGCTTGGTCTTATTTATAAACTGAAAAAGTTATATGACGAATCTATTGTTCGCCTCAAAAATTCAATCGATCTGAACCGCGACTATGCCTACGCCCACTTTTCGCTTGGGGCCGTCTATCTTGAGATAGGAAAACCCAAAAAAGCGGTGGTTGAGTTCAAAAAATCGGTATTATTGAACCCGCAGGACGCCTACGCTCTTTGCCAGCTGGGAAGAAGTTTCATTGCCCTTGAAAACTATGAAGAGGCCATAAAGCACCTTCGCAGTTCGATAAGAATCAACCCCGACAGCGCTTTTGCATTTTTAAACCTCGGCCTGGCAAACTTTTTCGGCCAGTCTTATGACGAGGCCGTAGAATCTTTTAAGCGAGTATTATCGATCAATCCTATGCTGCTCGAAGCCAATGTTTATCTTGGCCAGGCATTCTTAAAACTGGGCATGGATGACGCGGCGCTCGCCGAATTTCGCAAAGCCATCAAAACAGACCCCAAATACCCGCGTTTGCGCTTTTTCATCGGTGTTGTCATGCGCAAAAAGGGCGAAATTCAAAAAGCAATCGAGCAGTTCAGACTCGAAAACAATCTTAACCCCAACGATGCCGAACTGCACTTTAATCTTGGCCTTGCATACAAAGACAGGGGCATGCTCGACGAAGCGACAGGTGAATTAAAACGAAGCCTGTTTCTTGATCCACGCTTAAGTCGAGCTCACGACGTGCTCGGCGAGATATACGATGTAAAAGGGCAATGCGATCAGGCGGTCTATCACTGGCGCAAAGCAACAGAACTACGCAAAAAACCCGGCACCGAAACAACGGTTAAACCGGCCTCAATCATCAAAAACAAGACCGAAATGGATATGATGATTGAAAAATACAAAGCCGAGATAGCCAGCAACGCGAACAACTCAGAAGCTCACTACAAGTTGGCTTCGGCATATAAAAACAAAGAAATGTATGACGAAGCCATTATCGAATATCGCAAAGTCATTGCATTAAACCCGTATGATACTTTTGCCAACTATAATCTTGAAGTAATCTACCGATTAAAGGGTATCGACGATCAGAACCTGACGCGCTGGAAGCGTTCGGTCACAATAAATCCCGACAACGCCGGGGCGCACTACAGGCTTGGGCTGGCATACCGAGAAAAAGGCCTGGTCGATGAAGCCATCAGAGAATGGGAAAAAGCTATTGCGCTTGATCCTGATTTTTCACATGCTCATCTGCAACTCGGCATCGCATACAAGAGTGTCGGCAAGGCTGACCAGGCGATAAATTCATGGCACAAAACCATCGAACTGGACCCTGATTTTCAGGAGGCATTTTTCCATCTCGGAAAAGCGTATCTTAATCAGGGCAGACTCGAAGAAGCTATCAGCTCAATCAAGCGCACAATCAAGCTTAATCCGGGAGACACAGAAAGCCGTTATCTTCTGGGGTTGATTTATAAAAACAATGGAATGATGGAAGACGCACGCGAGACTTTTGAAGCACTTCTCAAGTATCAGGAAGACAATCCCGCTGTTCTGGCGGCACTGGGTGCCGTATACAAGAGTCTCAACCAGCTCGAAAACGCTCTTAGCTGCGTAATGATGAGCATCAGACTGGACAACGAAAAATTTTATTCTCATTATCTTCTGGGAAGCATCTATCGTGCTCTCGGCAATCGAGAACAGGCCGAGAATGCTTTTAAAAAGGCAATTTTACTCAATCCTGACGATGCCTTTTCGCAATACAGCCTGGGCGTGCTGTACAAAAATACCGGCCGAGTTCCGATGGCAATCAAAGCCTTTTCTCAGGCAATTGAGCTGGATTCAGATGATGCCTATTCACATTCTCATCTCGGATTGTCATTTTACGAACAGGGCCAGATCGACGAAGCAATAGCATCGTTGCAGCGTGCTGTAGAAATCAACCCTGAAGACACCTACGCTCTCTACAACCTCGGAGTGGCATATCTCGATAATCACGCAGTAGATTCAGCCATCGACGCCCTTGTCAGGGTAGTAAATCTGTCGCCGAGCGACTCTTACGCGTGTTTTTATCTAGGACAGGCATACGAAGAGAAAAAGTTGCCCAAAGAAGCCAAAGCCTGCTACAAAAAATCTTTTGAAAACTCTCCGGCCAATACGCAGATTTCGAAATTCGCCAAAGAAGCCTTTGCGAGACTTTAAAACGGTAAACAACATATGAACCAGGCACGTGAAAAAAAATCAACCGGCATCAGGGCAGCCCATCTGGCTGCCAGTGTTATTTTCGTGCTTATCCTGACGTTGATTGGCTGCTCTGGCAACAACGTAACGCCACGCGAAGGTTCGATAAACGGAAAAATTGTCGATAAAAATGGCACCCCGGTTGAGGACGCCTGCGTAATGTGGGATTATGACCGTACTAAATCTTCATACACAGACGAAGACGGCAGTTATCTAATAGAAGGCATCTCTTTCGGCGATCAGCAATTTGTCGTAGAGGCCGCCGGCTTCAGAACCACCAGTTTTTCAGCCGCTGTTTACTCAGGGCAGACGACAA
The DNA here is from genome assembly GCA_009928855.1 of Erysipelotrichia bacterium. GTDB lineage: Bacteria > Muiribacteriota > Ozemobacteria > Ozemobacterales > Ozemobacteraceae > Rifleibacterium. The sequence goes on from SABV01000087.1 coordinate 8,662, forward strand.
CAGCCATAAGCGTCAGTATTGAAGCCAAAAGCTTCGATTTTCGCGAAATAGAGATTAAAGAAGTGTCGGCGACCCATGCTGTGATTTCGTGGAAAACCACAGATTACACAAACGGCCTGATTGAATATGGCGATATAGAAGACACTCTTGGCGCAACAGTAAGAGAAACCAACAAAGTCTATGCAACCACACACAGCCTCAAAATAACAGGGCTTGCATCTGCAAAACAGTATTTTTTCAGAATTATTGCTAACCGTGAGGGGCGGTCTTCAGAAACATCTGAAACAGGTAGTTTCAACACCCTCAGCACTCTCGAAGACAAAACTCCCCCTGCCCCACCGACTGACGTTGCGGCGTCACTCTCAACTACTCAGGGTCAGCTAACGGTTTTCTGGGCGCCGGTTTACGACCCCGACCTCAAGGGTTACAAAGTTTATCGCAGCGAAACCGCGAACGGCAATTTTGCCGTTATAAGCAATACGCTTATAGCCAGAGGGCAAGAGAGATACACAGATGTTTCGGTAATCCCAGGTAAAAAATATTATTATCGGGTAACGTCAACTGACCAGGCAGGCAATGAAAGTGGTTTTAACAATGTCGCAGGTATTCTGCTTCCGGGCAACGTAACCACAGAAGTCCGCTGGACACGCGCCAACAGCCCCTACCTGCTGTCTGCCGATCTCAACATTCTTGAAACAGGGAAGCTCATTATTGATCAGGGTGTAGAAGTCATGATTTCCGAATCAGATGCGTTTCAGCTCGGCGTAATCAGCCTGGTTGAGATCAATGTTAACGGCGGCGCCATAGTGGTTTCAGCTGCAGATGGTCTGCCGGTAAGCTTTGCATCGAATATGATCAATCCTGCCAAGGGTTCATGGCAGGGCCTCACCTTTGAGAATACTGATAACCCGTCGAATATTCTGGCAAACATAGTTGTGTCAGATGCCACAAATGGAATCCATATCAAGGATTCAAGCGGAGCTTTTTCGGAACTCTCGATAATAAATTGCACCACCGCTGTAAAATGCGAAAACACGACTAACCAGACAATAGCGCTGGTAACAGCCCGGCGCTGCACATTCGGCATGGAAATTCGCGGCAATGAACTGCTGCAAATCAAAGACAGCAGCTTTGTTCACCCGCAGATATGCATAAATTCACAATCTAACGATGGCCTTAAAATCAGCGGCTGTAATTTTCTCGAATACACAGATACAGGGCTCGTATCAAATGAGAGCAGTGGTGTGATCGAATTCAGCAACAACCTTTTCGTTTCATCCCTGGGGCTTGGCATTAAAATAATCAGTCAGAGTCCGCTGGTAGAATACAACACTTTCGACACACCCTATGTGGTTCAGTTGTCAAAAGGCAATGCAACTATAAGAAAAAACATCATAGTTGCCGATCGCAGCGTTTTTGGAGCCGGAAAAAAAGGCATTGAGCATCTTGCCGGAACATTACCTCTGCCGGTGTTCGGGCCCAACAACATTCAGGGTTTTGCTTCTGAAACCGCCCACATTGGCTGCACTGCAAGCAGCGGCAATACGGCAGAAGATGTGTTACTGGAAAAAGAACTCACGGGCGCAACTTATGACTACCGGCTCAGACAACTCTACCCCAACACAGAAGACCCTTGGGGCATAAGCCGCGAAAAGATTCCGTTCGAAGATTAACAAAACCAGAACGCGGCAATTTTACCCCACGCGCGGTAAAGATTACCTGCAATTTTTCCCAACTTTACCTCGCCCTAGAATCAATTAACCTTAAATCCCTGCTACGACAAAGGGTACAAGAAAAAAAAAACTAATTTGCATTTTGGCATCACTTTTGCGATAATATAAATTGGCAGGAGCCAAAAAATTTCAGGAGGATAACTATGGAACTTATTAGACGTTTTGTAAAAGAAGAAGAAGGCCAGGGTCTTGTAGAATACGCTCTCATCATTGGTCTCATCGCGATCGTAGCTATCGCAGCTCTCACTGCATCAGGCAGCAGCATCAGTTCAATCTTCGGTACAATCAGCACCAAGCTGGGTTCAGCCGAAGGCGTTGTAAGCAGCGCAAACTAATTGTCGTAAAGAAAAAAGACGAGCTTTCAGCTCGTCTTTTTTCTTTGTGAGCAAATGTTTTAAAAGAGAGGAATAAAGGCGAGGATGGCTATGAACAAAACACATAAAAAATCCGGGCAAGGGCTGGTTGAATATGCCCTCATCATCGGCCTGATAGCCTTGGCAGCAGTTATAGCGTTAACAAACCTTGGCACAAAAATCACAGACGGTTTTTATGCCAGGATACAGTCAAATGTTGATGTTGCCGAGCAAACAATAACAGAAGCGCCATAAAAGATAAAACGGGCTTACTTGAGCCGGTATAAAACCAAAACAGAATGAGAGCCAACTATCTGCCACTCATCGAGTGATGGTTTCGATGGGTGTGAGCTTCTTTCGTCGGTAACGATCAAGTTGCAGCCGTATTTTTTGGCTATAAACGCCGGCCCGGCTGAGTTGTATTTTGATGCCGTAACCCCTTGGCAACCGGTTAAAAAATTAACATAAACCGGGTAAACAGAAGCAATTTTATCCCCAGGATCTGGCGAAAAAGTTTTAAACAGCCTAATATAAGGGCTGTTATCTACGGCATAATTTGAGGCAAGAATTTTAATATTGGCCGCAGACATCGCAAAAGCCCATAAAACCATAAAAACGCCGACAAAACGATAAATTCTTTTTCTTTTTTGCGCCTGTTCAATCAGAGTAAACAACCCCAGCCCCGAAAGAATTGCGTAGCAAGGGTAAAAAAATGCGCTTATGTGCATTGCCGTGCCTTTTTCGGCTTGATGCGTAAAAACCAGACCACACAAAAGCCAGAAAAGAAGAACAAAAAACAGTGTAAAGCCTTTGCTGCCACGCTTCCATAAAAAAACCAGCCCCGGCAACCACACCGGAAAAAAAATAAACTGGGCCGGAACCACAATTAAGTTCAGCAAGCCCACCCATAGTCCGTTAAGCTTCTGCGCGAGAATCTCTTTGTATCCAAGCGCCAGGTAATGTTCAAGCGTTCCCGGAAATTCCTCGCTGAAAAGTTCGGCGTAAGAACGCAAAAATATGGCCTTTGAGTTTGTCGACCACGGTGTTTTAAGTACCTGCATGTTTCTGATAACCCACGGCGCAAGCACTAGCAGAACCAGACAAATATATAAAAAAAGAACTTTAAGGCGCCTGGTTTTATAAAATTCTATCAAACCGCCCAGAGCGGCAAAAATAACCCCTTCAATGCGCAACAAGGCAATCAAACCGCCAGAAACAGCAGTCAAATACCACTTTGATTCTTTAGCGGCCAATAAGCCGAAGTAGCAATAGCCCAAAACAGCTGAAAAAGCGATATTATCGGTAGTCAGCAGATAAAACATATTTCGCCCGCACAATATATGAATACAAAATGACACACCAGCACAAAATCGGCTTTGGGTCAGCCTTAAAACATTTTGGTAAATAAGCACAGCCAGAAAAGCCCAGATAAAAATATTAAGCCAGACTTCTCCGCCTGCGCCCGTTAAAAAGCGCGTCAGATAATACAGCACGATACCAAGCGGCATCCAGTAATCTACGGGGTGTTCAAGACTGTTGTATTTGTTGAGATAATGCCAGATAACCGGCTCGGTAAAGCCTTTTCCCTTTTCGAGCTGATTTGCCATAATGTGATAATAGGCCGCATCCATAGATGCCTGTGGATCAACATAAAGAGAAGCACAGCCTAAAACAACACATCCGATAATAAATAGAGCAATTGTGGTTTTGTTCATTTGCCACCCGAAAAATACAAAGCATTGCCAAAAATAACTACTGTGTTCTGTCGTTACGCGCTATTTTCGTAAAAAAATTCTAGCAGAGCCAATATCAAATTACTATTGTTTTCTGCTATCATGCCCTCGGCAAACTAAATAACAATGTTTCTGCGGCTCTGCATTTAAAACCCGCAGCCATAAATAAAACTTTGCACCATAAAATTGTTAGCAAACAGAGCATCGATAAATGGAATTAAATTTAAACGCAAACCCTGAATCAAAAAGGTTCAGCTTACTTTATATTTTCTTATTGTGTTTCATGCTTCTGGTTCATATTAAATTGCACACATACGCTTTTGACGATGCTTTTATCCATTTCAGAGTAGCACAAAATCTTGTTGAAACAGGAAGCCCGTATTACAACCCGGGCGAGATCACCAAAGTAAGCACCTCATCTGCCTGGACAGTCTTTCTGGCGG
>SABV01000458.1 GCA_009928855.1 Erysipelotrichia bacterium
GCCGCAGCAATTTTTCTGAGCTCATCATTTTCGATAACCATGAAATCAAGCTGCTCGCGATCATGAATGTGTTGTTCGACTCCGTCCAGAATAAGAAAAGACAAGCGATCTGCCTCTTCTCGGCTCAAGGGGCGTGCCGGCACTACGCCAACAACAAGATTGCCAGTCTGTTGACCGGTCTGAAGCATTTCAAATGCATAAACCTCGGCAATCTCATCAAGAGGCGAAAAAACCGAAGACAAAAAATCGATAAAGCCGGCGGGCAATTCTGGCTCAGGTGAAGAAAAAGTCATCTGCTGACCGTCTTCTACTTCGATATTTTGAGAATTTGCATCATGCAAAACGTTTTTATGACTGATTGCCTGCGCAACCAGTTTGGCCGATTCTGGGCCTGACAGCTCAACAAAAGCCCCGCCAATGGTATGAAATCTGATAATCGGCTTGTGAGCCAACAAGTCGCTCAACGTCATTACGGTGCAGTGAAAATGTTCGACATTTTGCGCGAAATACTCATAAAAGGCCGTTATGGAAGCAAAAAGATCAACTTCTGCCGTCGTGCTGTTAAGACGGTTTACCAGTAAGGGCTGGGTTATTAGATCCATGAAGCAGCAATGAGGAACGGCACCAAGTCTGATGAATTCTTCTATTTTCTTTTCTAGATCTCCATTGACAAAGTCGCAGGTGTCATCAAGAGGACACTTGCCAATTGTTAAAATATGTTCTTTCACGTTATCTCCTTTGGGGCAGTCATATTAAGGCGCTTAACCAGCATATCTGCAGCCATCGCAAGATCCTTTTCGCTACCATTGTTTTCGACTCTGATCACTTCTTTAGCCGATGGCAGAGCATCTTGAGCAAAAAGTCGTTCGCGGGCGCTGTCTTCGGCCCAATGCCGGTAATCTACCAGACGCCGCAGACGAATCTCTGGATCGGCAATCACGTAAACAAGACGATTGCATAAACAATCTAGTCCCATTGCAAATAAGAGAGCCGCATTGACAATTATCGCATTCTGGCCATTTTTTGAGGCCTGATCAACCCGCATTCGCACCGCTTCGACCATTGCCGGGTGCATTATGGCGTTGAGTCTTTCGGTCGCTTCTTTGTTGCAAAAAGCCTTACGTCCCAGCGAACGACGGCATATCTGACCGGACAAATCAAATATATCCGAACCGAATGCAGCCTCAAGAGCCTTCTTTACCCTCGCGTTATCCAGAAGCTCATGACCAATGGCGTCGACCTCAAGATTTTCACCCAGACCACGATCTGAGAGCATCTGCGCCAAAGTAGACTTGCCGGCCCCGGCCTGACCTGAAATTCCAATAATGAGCATATTAACCCTGCTTTTTCGGCAGATAGACGGTAAAGGTCGAACCTTCACCAAAAACACTCTGCACTTCGATACGCCCCCCATGCTCTTCAACGATACGTTGAGCCATAGAGAGTCCCAGTCCCGTTCCGTCTTCTTTCGTAGTCATGAACGGGTTAAAAATATCTGTCAGACGTTCGTGCGGAATCCCGGTACCATTGTCTTCAAAAGCAATCGCAACAAACTCTTCACGAGTTTCAATAATCACAGAAAGCGTTCCGCCGGGTGACAGAGCGTGAATCGCATTGGTCATGATATTTATGAAAACCTGCTTCAACTGGTCTGGGTCTCCCGTTATCATCGGGCAATTCACCGAAACATTCTTTACAAAACTTATGCCCTGTTTGTTCAACTGGTTTTTAACGAGTAAAAAACAGTCTTCGAGAACTTTTTCGGGCATAACATCGATAGCCTTGGGTTTGCTGGGTCTGGCAAAGTCGAGCAGGTTGCCAATTATCGCTTCCAGTCGGTCTATTTCACGCTGAATTATGCCAAGCGGCTCACGGCGGCTATCATCAGCTTCAAATTCACTCTCCAGCAGCTGCACAATCATCTTCATTCCCGTAAGGGGGTTTCTGATTTCGTGTGCGATGCCTGCGGCAAGAACGCCGAGCGCCGAAAGTTTGTCAGCCCTTTTCAATTGGTCTTCAAGGGCATTCATCTGAGTAACATCCTTGATAAAAAAAGCTGTACCCAACATGCCGCCGCCTTCGTTTCTGAAGGGGAAAGCATTAACCTCTATCATCCGCGCCACACCAGCATTCTTTATTCTGAGCTTTTCGTTTTCCAATGTTATATTCGTTGTGAGAACATCGATCATCAGGTCATGCAGATGCCCCGGCAATTTTTCAGAAGCGTCAAATGGGCTCCAGCCCTCCGAAAACTGTCTGGCCATAAGTATCTTTATTTCAGGATTTGCGTAAGTCACACGACCCGCCGGGTCAAAAATGAGAACTCCCGAGGTCATACTTTCGAGGATTCGTTCAGTAAACCCTTTCAGGCTGATCAAATCTTTAAACATGTGGTCAATCGAAGCAATCTGAGTTGCGATAATCTGCAGACCGATAATATCTTCGTCGCGGTAAGCGTATGGTTTTCGACTGCCGATAACGAGAACTCCGATAAGACG
>SABV01000459.1 GCA_009928855.1 Erysipelotrichia bacterium
GCCAAATACCTTGTTAACCTGCTCAACACACTCGAGCAGACAGCCGGTTGCGAATTCTGGGCCGGCGCTGAAATTGATTACCATGCCTTTCATCGGTTCGCCGGCGAATTTTTCAGTTCCGTCTGCCAGCATAGATTCGACTGCTTCAGTGACCATGTTTTCGCCTGAACCGTGGCCGATCGCAATGTACCCTTCACAGAAACCATCGATCATATATTGTAAATCCTGCCGGTCAAAACTGACTAAGCCCGAAGTCAGCATTTCCATAAAACAACGCGCCCCTTCGAAAATGCGCTGGTCAAGTTCAGCAAAAGCTTTCTGAATTGTGTTTTCTGATGCATTGATGCGGTCGAGCTTAAACTCGAACAGCACATCAACATACTTTTTCAATTTCCGCAGGCTTGAGGCGGCGTTTCTTGCTCTGGTCCTCCCCTCGAAAATGAAAGGCCGGGTGACAAAGGCGACCACCAAAGCACCTTTTTCATGCGCCAGACTCGCAATAACCGGTGTGGCGCCAGAAGCGGTGCCGCCACCGAGGGTTGCCGAGATTATCACCATTTCGGCGTTTTCGACAATAGCAGCAATTTCGCCGGCATTTTCGAGGGCTGCTTTCCGGCCAAGCGCTACAGATCCGTTGGTTCCGAGGCCATGCAGCAGTTCACTGCCAAGCTGAATTTTCACCGGGCTGTTATTAAGGCCAAGCCCCATGGCATTGGTATTGGCAGCAATAAATTCGACATTCTGCAGATTCGTGGCCAGGAGATTATTCAGGCACCGGCCGCCACCACCGCCGATTCCGAAAAAACAGGTTTTTGAGGTTTCTGACATTTAAAGATCCTTAACACGCAACTTCGTTTCTTTTCCTCAATTAAGATTACCCGGCCATAACGACAATATACGTCGCTCAAAAAAAGCTGAAAAATGTTTTTTTCAGCTGGCAGTGACGTGTTTTGTCATAGCGGCTTCCTATGATCAGAACAAAAACTCAACAGGAGAGACGCATGCAGAAACAAACCCGCGGCCAGAAATTCGTGCATCTGCACGTTCACAGCGAACACAGCATCATGGAAAGCACGGCAACCATAAGACAGATTGTCGATGCTGCAGTGAAACACCAGATGCCGGCAATTGCCCTGACCGACTACAACAGCCTCGCCGGTGCCGCTGAAATCGACAGGTATGCACGACAGCGCGGCATAAAACCGATTTTCGGCTGTGAGGTGTTTATCAGCCCTGATGAAAGCGGCAAAATGGACAGAACGCAGGGCCGCATGCACCTGACACTGCTTGCCCGGAACCGCCAGGGGTGGCGCAATCTTTGCGAACTCACAAAAAGTCGGCTGATCAATGGGCACCCCAGAGCCGAAATAGACTTTGCGCGGCTGGAAAAGCACAACGCCGGCCTGATCGCCATGAGCGGTTGCCTCGCCGGCGAAGTTGCCAGGTGCATGCTCGCCGACGACCGTGAAGCGGCAAAGCTGGCAATTGCAAGATACATCGCCATTTTCGGAAATGGAAATTTCTACGTCGAACTGCAGAACCACGGGTTGCCCGGACAGCACAAGATACTGCCCGAACTGGTGAGTCTTGCTGATGAATGCGGTTGCCCGGTCGTTGCCACCAACGACATTCATTACATCAGCCGGAAAGACCACGCTCAGCACGATGTCATGCTTTGTCTGCTTACCGGGGCACGAATCGCTGACCGGCAGCGCTTCAATTTTCCCACCAGAGAATTCTACTGTAAGAGCACTGAAGAAATGCAGAAAGCCTTTGAAAAATGGCCGCAGGCACTGGCAGAAACGATCAGAATTGCAGACCGCTGCAACGTCAGCATTCTTCCCGAAAAAGTTGCCGCGCCTGAGCCACTGGCGGCCAATGCAAAAAAAACCGACGCAGAACTCGCGGAAATGTGTCAGAAAGGACTGATAAGACGCTTCGGCAGCCTTGCCCCTGACCCGAAAACATTTGATCGTCTGCAGGCTGAACTTGCGGCGATCATGGGGCGCGGACTCAGCGAGATTTTCGTGACCATCGCCGAAATGGTCGCTGCCGCGCGGGCAGTTGGCATCAGAACCTGGCCGGGAGGAGGAAAGGCCTGCGCTTCGCTGGTCAATTATCTGCTCGGAATTACTGACATCAACCCGATGCAGCATGGCCTGATTTTTGCGAACTTCTTTAACGGCGAAGATCGACAGGGACCGTGTTTCAACATTCTTTGTTCAGAGAACCGCCAGTTCATGGTCGCGTTTCTGCAGAAACGTTTCGGAAGCAATAGAATAGTGAATACCGCATTTTGCCGGCGGTGGTATGCTGACCCTCTCATAAGGGAAATAGGTAAAATCATCGATGTTCATCCGCTGGAACCCCAAAGAGTTATCAACACCACAAATGAAGCACCGGGAAAAACACTGCACGAAAAAATCAGGCGTAATTCAACCATGAATGCGCTTGTCAGAAACCCCAACCAGGGGCAACCAAGAAAAAGTAGCCA